>CAUWJW010000142.1:0-6708 GCA_963558985.1 uncultured Clostridia bacterium
TCTATCATAATAAGCATTTAAGAATTTAGCTGCATCATCTCTTGAGAATCCAAAGGTCATCTGTGTCAGGTCATTAGTACCGAAGGAGAAAAACTCTGCTTCTTCTGCAATCTCATCTGCTGTCAGTGCTGCCCTTGGAATCTCAATCATAGTTCCTATGAGATAATCGAATTTAACGCCTTCTCTTTCCATAACTTTTTCTACTGTTTTTACAACCGTGGATTTTACATCAGCCAGTTCCTTTTTCATCCCAACCAGAGGAATCATAATTTCAGGAACGATATCAAGACCTTTTTCTTTTCTTACCTCAATAGCAGCCGTGATGATAGCTTCTGCCTGCATTTCTGCAATTTCCGGATAAGTAACAGCAAGACGGCATCCGCGATGTCCCAGCATCGGATTGAACTCATGAAGCTCTTCTGTCTTCTTAGCCAGTTTTTCATAAGGCACCTGAATCTGTTCGGACAGCTGTTTGATCTCTTCATCTGTATGCGGCAGGAACTCATGAAGAGGCGGATCAAGCAGACGGATTGTTACCGGTCTGTCGCCCATTGCTTCGTAGATTCCTTTGAAATCACTCTTCTGGAAAGGCAGAAGGAAGGAAAGTGCTTCTCTTCTCTCTTCTTCAGTATCTGCAAGAATCATTCTTCTTACTGCTGGGATTCTTTCTTCTTCAAAGAACATATGTTCCGTTCTGCAAAGACCGATGCCTTCTGCACCAAATTCAACCGCCTGTTTTGCATCTCTTGGGTTATCAGCATTTGTACGAATCTTTAATGTACGAATTTCATCTGCCCACTGCATAATAGTTCCAAAGTCTCCTGACAGTTCCGGCGGAACTGTTTTCACCTGACCTTTGATTACATCTCCTGCAGTTCCATCCAGGGAGATAAAATCTCCTTCTTTGAGAACATCATTGCCGATAGTCAGCACTTTAGCTTCTTCATCAACTTTGATTTCTGCACATCCGGAAACACAGCACTTACCCATACCTCTTGCTACTACTGCGGCATGAGAGGTCATTCCTCCTCTTGCAGTCAGGATTCCTTCTGCCGCTACCATGCCTGCCAAATCTTCCGGAGAAGTTTCGAGACGTACCAGGATAGCCGGATTTCCATTTTCAACGGCTGCAACTGCATCTGCTGCATTGAAGTAAATCTTTCCTGTTGCCGCTCCCGGAGAAGCCGGAAGTCCCTTCGTCATTTTAACAGCAGAAGACAGTTCTTTCTCATCAAATTTCGGATGGAGCAACTGATCAATCATAGCCGGTTCGAGTCTTGTTACGGCTGTTTCTTTATTAATCAGTCCTTCTTTTTCCATATCCACAGCAATCTTTACAGCTGCAGCTGCTGTTCTCTTTCCGTTTCTGGTCTGGAGCATAAACAGCTTATTTCTTTCTACTGTAAATTCCATATCCTGCATATCAGTATAGTGATTTTCAAGCAGTTCAGAAATTCTTGTAAACTCTTTGTACACTTCCGGGAATGCTTCTGCCATCTCTGCAATCGGCTGCGGCGTACGAATTCCGGCAACTACGTCCTCGCCCTGTGCATTTACCAGAAATTCACCAAACAGTTTCTTTTCACCGTTAGCAGGGTTTCTTGTAAATGCAACGCCTGTACCTGAAGTGTCTCCCATATTTCCAAAGACCATGGACTGTACGTTTACAGCAGTACCGATGCTCGCCGGGATATCATTAAGCTGTCTGTACAGAATCGCTCTTTCATTATTCCAGGAGCGGAATACTGCCATTACAGCTTCCATAAGCTGATCTTTTGGATCCTGCGGGAACTCTCTTCCCATTTCGTCTTTGACCAGTTTTTTATAGTCTGCAATAATATCCTGCAGATGTTCCGTAGTCAGATCCACATCAAATTCGCAGCCTTCTTTTTCTTTCTTAGCATCAAAGATGGCATCAAATTTTGTCTTCTGGATTTCCATTACAACATCGCCGAACATTTGAATAAAACGTCTGTAACTATCATAAGCAAATCTCGGATTTTCTGTCAGTTTTGCCAGCCCTTCTACTGTGTTGTCATTCAGACCCAGGTTAAGAATCGTATCCATCATACCCGGCATAGAAATCTTGGCCCCGGAACGTACAGATACCAGCAGCGGGTTCTCCACACTGCCAAACTGTTTTCCTGTCACGTTCTCCAAATCGGAAAGTTTCTCAAAAATATCTGCTACAATATCATCTGCAATTGTCTGATTTTCGTCATAGTAGCGGTTGCAGGCTTCTGTTGTAACGGTAAAACCAAAAGGTACCGGAAGTCCTATTTTGGTCATTTCCGCTAAATTTGCACCTTTTCCGCCCAGCAGATCTTTCATGTCTTTTGAGCCCTCATTAAATGAGTAAACAAACTTTTTCTTTTCCACTTTTAAAATCTCCCTTGCTTAAAATATTAATTTTTCTTCTATATAACTTCTAATCTGATCTACAGGAATCCTAATCTGATCCATGGTGTCTCTATCACGAATTGTAACACATCCGTCTTCTTCTGTATCAAAATCTACACAAATACAAAATGGCGTGCCTATTTCATCTTCTCTTCTGTAGCGTTTGCCTATAGAACCTGCAGCATCGTAGTCTACATTGAAATACTTTGCCAGTTCTTCATAGATCGGCTCTGCTACATGGCTCAGTTTCTTTGCCAGCGGGAGCACAGCAGCTTTGAACGGTGCCAGTGCCGGATGAAAACGCATTACAGTACGAACATCTTCTTTTCCTTTGCTGTCTGTCAGTACCTCTTCATCATATGCATCTACCAAAAACGCCAGTGCCACACGGTCTGCACCCAGAGACGGTTCAATACAGTATGGCACGTATTTCTCATTGGTTTCAGGATCCATATAATTCATTTCCTGCCCGGAATGTTCAATATGCTGCTTCAGGTCAAAATCTGTTCTGTCTGCAATGCCCCACAGTTCACCCCATCCAAACGGGAACAGATACTCAATATCCGTAGTCGCATTGCTGTAATGAGACAGTTCTTCTTTATCATGATCTCTGAGCCGGATCTTTTCTTCTTTCATTCCAAGGCTCTTCAGGAAATTGACACAATAGTCTTTCCAGTAGGAGAACCATTCCAGATCCGTTCCCGGAGCACAGAAAAATTCCAGTTCCATCTGCTCAAATTCTCTGGTTCTGAAAGTAAAATTTCCCGGCGTGATTTCATTTCGGAAAGACTTTCCGATCTGTGCGATTCCAAACGGGATTTTCTTTCTGGATGTTCTCTGTACATTTTTAAAGTTAACAAAGATCCCCTGCGCTGTTTCCGGTCTTAAAAAAAGCTCAGACTTGGAATCCTCTGTAACACCCTGAAAGGTTTTAAACATAAGATTGAACTGACGTATGCCTGTAAAGTCGGACTTGCCGCAGTCAGGACACTTGATTTCTTTTTCCCGGATGAAGTTTTCCATCTTTTCGTTAGACCATCCGTCTACTGCAATATCTTCTATTCCCTCCTGCTTCAAATACTCTTCAATCAGCTGGTCTGCCCGGAATCTGGACTTACATGCCTTACAGTCTATCAGGGGATCCGCAAATCCGCCTACATGGCCTGAAGCCACCCAGGTCTGCGGATTCATTAGAATCGCTGCATCTAAACCCACATTATACTTGGATTCCTGCACAAATTTTTTCCACCAGGCTTTCTTCACATTGTTTTTGAATTCAACACCAAGAGGACCGTAATCCCACGTATTGGCAAGACCGCCGTATATCTCTGAGCCCGGATATACAAATCCTCTGTTCTTCGCCAAAGCGGTAATTTTGTCCATCGTCACTTTTTCACTCATTGCTGTATCTTACCTACCATTTCCATTTCTATTTTAAATCTTCCATCTTGTCTTCCAGAGATTCTGCTGCATCTTCGGCACACTCTCCGATATCCTCTGCAAGATCCTCTGCCGCATCTTCCAGATCATCTATCACATCATCATCTGTAAAACAGCTGGAAAAATCAATATCTTCTTTTTCTTTCTTCACTTTGCTGATTGCCTCAGAAGCTTTTGCCTTTGCATTCTGATAAATATCAGTACCTTTTTCTTTCATGTCCTGATAAAGGTCAGCACCCTTTTCTTTTACTTCGTCCGCAACCACGCTGCCTTTTTCCACTACAGTCTCTACTGTATCGGAAACTGTATCACTTACGTCAATAATCGTTCCATCATCTTTAATAACTTCTACTGTACATTTAAATCCAAAAGCTGCAATCACACCTAAAACAGCTCCCCATGGAGCAATGACAGTTCCAATGATTCCCAGATTAACCGGAATATTTAAAACTACTTCATCGTCTTTTTTTACAAGAATCTTAGAAATATTCCCCTTCTTTATCAGTTCTTTTAAATTGTCCAGCACTGCAGTCCCCTGTCCGCCAAATGATTTGCTTCCCTTGCGGTCAATTGTCTCTTCAATGCTGATGATAGCATCTACCACGCTACCGTCTGCCGCTTCTAAAGCTTCCTTAGCTTCTGCATAACTAACGCCGGTTCTGTCCTTCACCAATTCAATTTTTTCTAAAGTGATCTCCATGATATAACCTCCTGGTATTCAATACTCCGTTAAAAAGCTTTCGCTTTTTAATTCACCAATATCTAAATAGTATGCTGCATAGCAGCGGATCATAGCCTGCAGTCTCTTTTGAACCTTCTCTTCCAGCGCAAGATTTTCCAAGTTTTTCAGAGAATGTCCTGCAAAATACTTTAATATGTCTACTATACCAAAATTAAGGGAATAAATCAATGTGTCATTGTCAGAAATTCCAAGTCCTCTGCTGCAGTCGGCACAGATAATGCCGCCTTCTTTCACGCTGAGATAGGCCGGAGGTTTATCCGGGCTGCACTTGGCACTGCAATGAACACAGCGCTCCAGCATAGGCATCACTCCCATAATCTTCAAAGTCTTGACTTCAAACCCTAAAACCAGCGTACTGTGGCTCTTCTTTCGCACTTCCATTACAGACAGGAAATCCTGAAGCAGATGAAACATTGCCTGAGAAGGCTGCCCCTCAGGCAAAACTTTTTCGGTAAACTCCAAAACATAGGCACTGTTCATATATTTGTCAATGTCTTCTCCGATTTTATAATAACTCTTGCGCACTTCTGCACCGTTAATATTATAGGAATCTCTGTTTTTGTATAATTCATATCTGCCGTAAGTGAACGGTCGCATAGCCAGCGCTGCTTTATTCCTTCCTTTTTCCGAAATGCCGGTTCCTGCACTGATCTTGCCGTATTTTTTTGAAAACAAAAGGATCATACGGCGGCCATATGCAGTTTTTGTCTGTTTCAGTACGATTCCTTCTGTATCTGTAATCATGCTCCGGTCTGCTCCTCCATTTATTCTTTATATCCGAAATTAGAGAGAGCAAAATCGCTGTCTCGCCAGTTTTCCTTTATCTTGACCCACAACTCCAAAAAGACTTTTGTCCCTAACAAGGCTTCTATTTCCTTGCGGGCACTCTTGCCCACACCTTTCAGCTTTCTTCCATCTTTGCCGATTATGATTCCCTTATGAGATTTTCTTTCACAGTAAATTACTGCACCAATCTTTGTCAGCCTGGGTGTTTCTTTATAGGTTTCAATTTCCACAGCCACACCATGCGGAACCTCATCTTGCAGGTACAGCAGCAGTTTTTCCCGGATAATCTCACTTACAATAAACCGCTCCGGATGGTCGGTAACCATATCTTCGGGGAAATACATCGGACCTTCTTCAAGAAAAGTCTCTGCTGCTTTGATTACCTCCTGCACATTCTTTCCTTCAGAGGCACAAGTCCCTATTATTCTGTCAAAGACGTCAGTTTCTTCATACTCTTCATAGATACTGCGGAATTCTTCCGGTTCCAGTTTATCAATCTTGTTGATGATGAGTATCTTGGGAGTGGATACTTCTTTGAGCAGTTCCAGAATATACCGGTCTCCCGGCCCTGCACTCAGTTTATCATCGGTAATAAATAAAATGGCATCGACCTCTTTAAAGGTTCCCACCGCTGACTCGGTCATAAAATTGCCAAGCTTGTTCTTTGGTTTATGAATTCCCGGTGTATCGATAAAAATAATCTGCAGGTCTTCGCTGGCTTCCTTCCCCTGCCTTGTATAAATCCCTCGTATGGTATTGCGGGTGGTCTGGGGCTTGTCTGTTGTGATTGCGATCTTTTCTCCCAGAATCGCATTAAGTAATGTGGATTTTCCCACATTCGGTCTTCCAATAATACTGATAAATCCTGATTTCATTCTTTCTCCAATCGGAAACCTTCCGGCAGCAGCTGTTTTAATGTCTGCACCCGCAGGTTTTCTTCATCTGCTCCTGTAATAACATCTAACTCCGGGCAAAACTCATACATGAACTGCCTGCATATCCCGCATGGAAGCGACTCCCCGCCGTTAGAGGCAACAGCGATAGCGGCAAACTCCCGCTCCCCTTCTGAGATAGCTTTTACAAAAGCTGTCCTCTCTGCGCAGATTGCGGCGCCGTAAGAAGAGTTTTCTACATTGACGCCTGTATAAACTCTGCCTTCTTTTGTCAGCAGTGCAGCGCCCACACAGAATCCGGAAAACGGCGCATAAGCATGTTTTTTTGCCTGATCTGCAACCCGGTATAACTCTTTTTTATTCATTCTTGCTCCTTTCCATGCAAATTTTTGCCATCGTCTCTTCTTCTTTTTTCCGCATCTGACGCTTCTCGTCTTCTTCCATATG
>CAUWJW010000143.1:0-6707 GCA_963558985.1 uncultured Clostridia bacterium
CACGCATATTAAAGGCGAACCTCCCCGAATTTTTCCCATCACTGCAGCTTCGCCTCTTCCCCAGCTCTTCAGTGATATACCTTTCAATAACTTTTTATTTTTTACACGCATATTTTTTATTAATCGTGTAAAAATAGTTATAAATTTTATCGATTAATGCTATACTATAATCACGCAAATAATTAAAAAAAGTGTGCAGAAAGTCGGTGAACTATTGAATAAATACGAAATAGCAATTGATGTTTTTAATAAAGTCGGAAGCATTGCAAAGACAGCAGACTTTGTTGCCGTCGGACTGAAAAACTATGATGTCGTTTCCCTTTGCAATCAAGGTTATATAGAGCGTATTCGCAATGGCTTTTACAAACTGCCTAACGCTGAAGAACCGAAAGAAGAATCTCTAATTTCTAAACTCCTGCCGCAAGGAATTGTTTGTGTGGAGTCTGCTCTATTTTATTATGGGTACAGCGACTTTGCTCCTCGTGAATGGACAGTTGCAGTCCCCCGTTCCTTTTCAAGAGCAATCAAAGCAATGCAGGAAGTCCCTGTCAAAGCTTATTATGTTCAGAACGAGTTTTACAATTACGGTGCTACTGTAGGTAACTTTAATGGTGTTGAATTAAAAGTTTATGACCGAGAGCGAACAATCTGTGATTGCTTTAAGTATCGTTCAAAGCTTGATAATGAAATATTCAACAAAGCAATCAATGCTTATGTAGCAGATCCGAAAAAGAATCTCGCAAATCTTTCTAAATACGCAAAAAATATGGGCGTTTATACAAAACTTATGAATGTAATGGAGGTGCTGCTCAATGGCTGATATTGCTGCATCCGTGCTTGCACGACTGAAAAATAAGGCTGCCGAAAGCGGCAGAAGCTATCAACTTTGTTTGCAGCTTTTTTGTCAGGAAGAGTTTTTGCGTCGTTTGGAAAAATCTAAATATGCAGAAAATCTTGTCCTTAAAGGTGGTTTGTTTATATACTCAGTTACCGATTTTGACAGCAGAGTAACGGTAGATGTTGATTTTCTTCTTCGGAGAGTACCCAACACTCCCGAACAGCTAAAACCTGTACTGAGAGAAATCATATCCACGCCCACTGGCAATGATTTTATTAGCTTTGAAATTAAAGATATTGCGCCCATTGCAGTTGCAAAGAAATATGCCGGTATCGGAGCTTCTATTGTGGCTCGTATTAAAAACACACGAACTCCGTTTAGTATAGACTTCGGTGTGGGTGATGTTATCGTGCCGAAACAGGAAAAGCGAAAAATCCCGACACAGCTTGACGATTTTACTGCGCCGGAAGTAAATACATATTCTCTGGAAACGACGATTGCTGAAAAAATAGACGCAATCCTCAGTCTGATGGAATTTTCCAGCCGAATGAAGGATTACTATGATATCTACTATCTTGCTAATAAATTTGATTTTGATGGAAAGGTGCTCACTGAGGCACTTAAAAAAACTTTTGAAAATCGTGGACGCACCTTTACGCTTGAACAGTTTGAACAGGTTATGAGCTTTGCAGACGATTCTGCTATGCAAAAGAAGTGGAAAGCATTCTGTCGGAAGATTGATACTCAAACTGGTGATTTCAATACGGTGCTAAAAATAATTGAAGCGTTTTTGATAGAACCGTTTATAGCGGCTGTTGAAAAAACAGAATTTTTACAACAATGGATAGCTGCTGAAAGCCAATGGAAGAAGGGAGAATAGTATCAATTCTCCAGGCATAGTCAGTGCCGAATAGCAGAATTCATCCGGTGATTTATAATCTTTATAATCAAGAGCAGAATGACATCCTTCAAAGTTGTAAGTGTGGATATAGCGTCGATGGCCGCTGTCGCCCCCTTGATATTGTTATACTGTGTCAAATAAACTCCCTCATACTTGAAGCTACGAACCCAACGCTCAATCATGATGTAAGGAGGAACCAATCATGGCTACACATCTGTATTCTTTTGATACGTACTGGCTTCTGCGATCTGAATGCAGAATCAAAGGCTCATCAATGTTGCGTCTTGCTTTGGCTTTATTTATTGTTCTAACCACGCAGGATGTTTCTAATGTTTTGGAAAGTGTCCAGGCAATGATTTTTCTGGAATATAAGTCCATGATACTGGTCAGATAAACAAATCCTTCTATCGTCCAGGTATCTATCAATCTGTGGTGCCTTACGGGCCGTGACAGAACGGCAGGGCTGGAAGGAGGACGAAGTTGAAATTTCTACTCACACGGCCTTGCGGGCCGTGACGATTAATCACACGCTGGTACGCTGCGGCTTCCTTATTTCTACTCACACGGCCTTGCGGGCCGTGACGACATACTAACGTGTCATATACACACCTATATATAATTTCTACTCACACGGCCTTGCGGGCCGTGACCGCTACATCTTGTGCTTTTTCAATTCCTACTTCTATATCTACAAATAAAAGTGGGAATTATTCACAAGTCACCTTATTTTAACATATAAAACACGCATATTAAAGGCGAACCTCCCCGAATTTTCCCATCACTGCGGCTTCGCCTCTTCCCCATCTCTTCTTTTATACAATAATTACCCCTGAGTTTATACGGTGCTGTTCTCACAAGTATCACCCAAACCATTGAAAAATACACCATACAGATAAAATATTCAACCCGTTGCTGCTGCTTGGATTGAGCATTTTTACTGCTAAACTTAAGATACCATGGATTGCGGACTCTTCGGAGTTCGTTTTCTGTTTTCAAGGCATAAAAACGGAGCTGCCGCTTCACGATTTTTTAATCGCTAAAGCAACAGCCTCTTATTACCTCCAAAGCATCAAAAGAATCCCGAAAAACCTGTATTTTCAAGGTTTTTCGGGATTCAAAAGCCTATTTTAACTTATTCCCACTCAATCGTAGCACAAGGCTTCGGACTCAAATCATAGCACACCCGATTCACATTCTTCACCTCAGCCAGAATCCGATCCGTAATCCTCATCAAAACCGGCCAATCAATCTGCTCAATACTGGCCGTCATAGCATCAATCGTATTAATCGCCCGCAAAATCACAGGATACTCAAAACTCCGGGCATTATCCTTCACACCCACCGACTTGAAATCCGGAACCACCGTAAAATACTGCCAGACCTTCTTATCCAGCCCTGCCTTCGCAAACTCTTCCCGCAGAATGGCATCAGACTCTCTCACAGCCTCCAGACGCTCCCGCGTAATCGCACCCAGACAACGAACACCAAGACCCGGTCCCGGGAACGGCTGACGGAACACCATATCATGCGGCAGCCCCAGCTCCAGCCCGCAGGCACGCACCTCATCCTTAAACAGCTGACGAACCGGCTCAACCAGCTCAAACTGCAGATCCTCAGGAAGACCGCCCACATTATGGTGAGACTTCACAACCTTCGCCGTCTTCGTCCCGCTTTCCACAATATCCGGATAAATCGTTCCCTGACCCAGAAAATCAATTCCCTCCAGCTTGCGAGCCTCCTCTTCAAACACCCGGATAAACTCGGCACCGATAATCTTCCGCTTTTCCTCCGGATCCGCAACACCTTCCAGCTTAGACAGGAAACGCTCCTGCGCATCCACATAAATCAGATTTGCATCCAGCTGATTGCGGAACACCTCTACCACACTTTCCGACTCGCCCTTGCGCATCAGACCGTGGTTTACATGAACACACACCAACTGCTTGCCGATGGCCTTAATCAAAAGCGCTGCCACCACAGAACTGTCCACACCGCCGGACAGAGCCAAAAGCACCTTTCTGTCCCCTACCTGCCGGCGGATCAGATCCACCTGGTCAGCAATAAAATTCTTCATATTCCAGTTCTTTTCCGCCCTGCACTTGTCAAACACAAAGCTTTTCAAAAGAGCCGCACGCTCCTCTTCCGCTTCCGGCCATTTTTCCAGCTTTTCACACGGCGCCTGCGTATGATCCACTGCCATAACCGGACAGCCTGCATCATACACCCATGCCCCCGCCTCAATGGCTTCACCGTCTACCACATTGTTCGGACCGCCATTTACAAGGATTCCTTTTACATTCTTCAAAGAAGCCAGTTCTTCCTTGCTGATATCGTGGGGATAAATCTCACTGTACACGCCGAGATCGCGAATCTCCCGCGCCAGCGCAGTATTTTCCGTATTTCCTAAATCCAGTATTAATATCATATCCTGCTTCATCTTCTATTCTCCTCATCTGCACAGTTTTTTCTATTTTATCACAGATTATTGATCCAGAGACAGCATTTTTTTCACTTTGCCAAAAGAAAAACGATACATACCATACTGATAAGCTGCAGCAATCAGCGTCATCAAGGCAAAAACCAACAGAATTTTCCACTCTCCGGGCATAAATTTTCCATCGTTAAATGTCAAAACAAGGGCTTCAAAGCACAGAATCCCCACACTGCTGATCCATGCAGGCATTACATAAATCTTGCGGATCTGCTTCTGCAGAAGGCGCCTTCTGTATCTGCGGTCTGCCCCCAGCTTCTGCAGATCATCAAATACCGGCTGATTGGAAAGAGCTGTACTCTGACTTCGTGCAAAAGAAACCACTCCGGTCGCAGCCAGACAAATGACAGACACATACAGGAATAACAACAGCTGTACTGCAAAAGATGCTGCGCCGCCGCTTTCTTCCAAAATCGTAAAGACAGGCTCGTACTGCCAGTCCGCTTCTTTTACAGGGTTTTCCGGGTCGTACTGCACCATGCCCGCATAACCGTAGTCACTTCTCTGTACCTGCGCCTGGTACGCATCATATGCGCCACACACCTTCATATCATCCGATATCCGCTCCCCAAACTGCCGGTAAAGCTCTGCCGAAAAAGCTGCAGCGCCTCCTCCTTTGCTGCTGTCAAACAGCACCTGTACTTCTCTTGGAAAAAGCCCCGTTCCCTTTTTGATTTTTTCATAATCCCGATCATTTACCACAAATCTTGCCTCAGCATCAAAACCTCTGCCCTGTACCAAAGACCGATACACCAGATTTCCTTTATACTCCATTTCCATAAACCGTTTCTGTTTGTCAAGATAAATCCGGTCCATATCATCAAAGGAAAAAAACAGGTTTTCCTGTGCATCAGACGTTTGAATCATATAGTAGGCCCCTTGGGGAATCTGCACCCTCTGCCCGGTCATACGGCGAAAATTTTTCGCACTCATCATTTCATACACTGCATGCTTTTCTTCATAGATTTCCTGCAGATCTCCGTTTTCATCAGCATTATCTCTATTCACACCGCTTCCTGCCGCCTGAATCCACTCTGCCATGCGATAATCCTCCAGCTCCACACCATGCTTTTGCGCCATCCTTTGGATTTCCTCTTTTTCCGGCACTCCGGCACCTTCTGTATAAAAAAAGGAATACATGGATTCGTGCTGCTGCAGGCTGGACTGCATAGCCATCAGGTTCTGCGGTGCATAAAAGGCAGAAAAGAGTCCTCCCAAAAGCAGCAGTGTGATTACCAGCATATTGCGGACAATAGAACGCCCCTGAAATTTTAACATACCGTAACTGATTACATTATTATAGTACTTCTGCGGCCTTTTTCCCTTCTTATGACAGGCTATGGAATACACTAGAATCTGATAGATCCCCAGAAGTGCAGCCAGGTAAAACAAATTGGTCCATGCACCTAAATAATGCTTTGTCAGGCTTGTTACTAAAGTCGGCATAACAAAACCCAGCAAAATACCTGCTGCGGTAAGGATAATGCCTCTGACCAGATATGCAGATGTTACCATACGCTTCAATGGTTCCTGCTTTCTCTGTTCGTTTAAAATATCCATAATATTGCTGCGCTTCATAAACCGCATCGTAACAGCCAGCAGCATACAAAGAATCACAGCAGCAAATAGCAGGCTTCCAGCTAAGCCCTGCCAGGTAAATGCATAGGACTGTTCCGACACCTCCCGAACCAGCCGTTCAAAGAGCTTTCCAATTCCCAGAGAAAGAAGGCAGCCTGCCGCAGCACCAACAGCAGATGTAACTGCCGCAGTTGCCATAATCTCACCAAGAAGAGCCTTTCCCACTTTGGACTTTTCTGTTCCCAAAGCCAGAAAAACACCGATTTCCCTGCTCTTATACCGAAGAAAAAGACCTGCGGCATAAAGGACAAACACAATGCATCCTGCCGCTGCCACAGCAAAAATCATCATAACCTGCTTCCTAGAGTCCCCTCCCTGCGGAAGCGTCTCCTGAATCAGAGGGCTCATAAGCATCATGATATACGAAGTGATGAGCATCACGGCAAAGCCGATACAAAACCGGAACTGGCGGTACTGCTGCCTCAGTTTCTTCCATAATTTACTCAGCGTCATGATCATCACCGCCATTCATCGCTCCCAGCACCTGCAGCAGCTCATGCATAAACTCCCGTCTTCCTCCGGTACGTGTCAGTTCTTTAAAGACCGTTCCATCCTTCATTACGATTACCCGATCGCAGTGGCTGGCAGAAAAACTGTCGTGAGTCACCATAAAAATTGTCGCATGCAGTTCTCTTTGCGCTGCTTTAAAAGCGCCTATGACAGCTTCACTGGACTTGCTGTCCAAGTTGCCTGTAGGTTCATCGGCAAGCAGAAGCAGCGGATCATTCATCAGTGCTCTGGCTACTGCAGCCCTCTGTTTCTGCCCGCCTGAAATTTCTGCCGGATATTTATCTTTTATCTCCTGTATCCCAAAGATTGCAAGAAGCTGCTCTGCCTTC
>CAUWJW010000144.1:0-6579 GCA_963558985.1 uncultured Clostridia bacterium
ACCGTTGTCACGGCTCGCAGAGCCGTGTGAGTAGAAATGATCTCTCTTATCCATTTCAGCTGCTCCAGCTCTTGTCACGGCTCGCAGAGCCGTGTGAGTAGAAATGCCTGCTACAGGAACAGGAATGTTACAGCCCATATAGGCTGCATGAGCAGAGATTAGCATAATGTATATATGCAGCTTGCACAATCAAGGCGCAAAAAATAGAAAAATAAAAATGCATCCGCATGGATGCATTTTAACTTGGCGGAGAGTCAGGGATTCGAACCCTGGGCCCTTACGGGCACAGCATTTCGAGTGCTGCACGATCGACCACTCTGACAACTCTCCAAACATACTTCTATAGTATAGCCTATTCCACTTCTATACGCAAGGCTTTCCGATAATTTTCCAGAGAGTCCTTCTTTAAATTAAAGTTGTACATAAGTTTCATTAATTGTAGAAGATAGGCGTTCAAATACAGGCGAAGCTGTGGTAATTGAAAGTATATAGGGGGTTCGCCTTTAAAGTGATCATATTATATGTGTGAGTAGAAATTTTCTTGTTTCCACATTATTATAGTACAGAAAACACATAATAAATTACCTAAAACCATGTTGAAAAAGATTTGGTAACATAGGCGAGAGCCTGTAAGACGGTTTATTTTCGGAAAGGATTTTACATGAGCGATTACGAAATGCTATCAATTATGTTGATGGTATTGGGATTAGTCCTTATAAGGGATTCAAAAAGGAAATAACCGCCTAGGCTGCACCCTGTAGCGGTTATAAAAAATAATAATCATTATTAGGGAATAAGTCGCTTGGCTCTCCCTTTGTTATATAAATTATAACAAAGGTTGGAGGTAAACGCAATGGCAAAAACGAAGACTTCAACAGAAGTGAAAAACGCTTGGAAGCAACACAACTACAAACAGTATAACGTGTCCCTTAGGTTCGATACAGACGGCATCATTTTGGGATTAACAGGTGCAAACCGAAAACAGAAATGGGAGCATCTCAAAACTTACAGGATTTTTTGCATCTGGTCCCGAAGTCTGATGCGGGAGCATTTCCTGTTATGCAGATTATGAAACCGAAAAAATATCTGCAAGAACAGCGAAACTGATATTCTATGCAAAGGAAAAGGCGGCTGCATGTGCAACCGCCCAAAGGATTTGGTATAAGCCCTGGTGTATTCTTATTCTTCTGTCGAGGTTTCCATAGCGGCTTTTTCTGCCAGAACTTTTTCATATTCTGCAAATATTGCCTCTTTAATCTTATTTCGTGTTTCAGAAATGAGTGGATGTGCAATATCACGGAAATCGCCTTCCCCCATTTTTCTGCTTGGCATTGCAATAAACAGACCATTCTGACCTTCAATGATTTTAATATCATGTACGACAAATTCATCGTCGAATGTAATAGATACAACTGCCTTCATTTTTCCTTCATCGTTAACTTTACGTACTCTCACATCGGTTATGTTCATTCTCAGTTACCATCCTTTCATGCCGACATATATATGTATTAGTGCTTTAGAATACACCTATATATAGTATACTCGAAGATACAGGATTTTACAAGTTATTATTTAAAAAATCTGACTATTTGAAAATACTTCAATATGCTTAGAGTCCTCATCCACATGTCCCAGATAGACCAGAGGTGTATACTGCGCAATCTTTTTTTTCTCAGGAGCAATGCCGGCAATGGCAACGCCGATCCCTACCACTTGCGTATCGAATTCTGCCAGAATATCGCTGATCCCTTTCACACTGCCTCCGCCACGCATAAAATCATCAATAATCAGGGCTTTAGATCCGCTCAGCGCAGCACGTTTTGAGATAGACATTTTTTGCATGCGCTCAGAGGAGCCGGACAAGTAATTAATACTCATCGTAGCGCCCTCCGATATTTTTACTTCGCGGCGAACTACAACGCAGGGCAGACTGAGAAGCTCTGCTGTTTTTAAAGCCAGAGGAATTCCTTTCGTTTCAATCGTAACGATATAGTCAGCCTGGGAATTTCTAAACTTTCGGGCAAAAATCTGAGCCATTTCTTTCACAAGTACAGGATGGAACATAATATCAGAAGTATACAAAAATCCACCCCCCAGAACCCGATTTTTTTCACTGAGCATACAGCAAAGCTTCTCTTGGATTTCAAACGCTTTTTCATCAGAGATGCAAGGGACGTACCGTACGCCGCCCGAAGCGCCGGGGAGAGTTTCAATTGTACCAAGCTGTGTAAAACGGGCAATCTCCCGTGCAGCAGCGATATCTTCACTGACACTTGATTTAGCAGCATGGAAAAGATTACAGAAGTAGCTTAAAGGAAATATTTTGTTAGGCGAATTTGTGAGCAATTCCATAAGGGCACCGACCCGCAAAGTTCTTTTCATGGATGTTCCTCCTGAATTGAAAAAGTAAAATTTGTAATATAATTGATAATATTCGCTTTTTATTTTTTTGTCAATTTAGAACGCATTTTTTTCTGTAATTATGGTATAATCGTCTTATCATAATCAGGGAGGATAAAAGGATGGTAAAGCTATCTGACTGTAAACAGATACATTGCATTGGAATTGGAGGCGTAGGCCTTTCGGCTATTGCAGCGATATTACTGGCGAGGGGATACAAAGTCACAGGATCGGATATGAGAGAAAGTGACATGACAGAAAGGCTGATGAAAGAAGGGGCAGATATTTTTTTGGGACACAGGGCAAAGAATGTGGAAGGTGCGGATCTGGTTGTATATTCTGCTGCAGTCAGCAGTGATAACCCGGAAATTGTACGGGCAAAGGAACTGGGAATCGCAACCGCTTCCAGAGCAGAGATTTTGGGACTGCTGATGCGGGAATACGAAAACAGCATTGCTGTTTCAGGAACCCATGGGAAAACAACTACAACCTCGATGGTTTCTTTGATTCTGAAAAATGCACAGAAGGATCCTACGATACTGGTAGGCGGTAATCTGCCGGAAATCGGCGGGAATGTCCGGGTGGGACACAGCCCGCATTTTATTACAGAAGCCTGCGAATATATGGACAGCTTTTTATCATTGAAGCCCAAAATTGAGATCATCCTTAACATTGACTCTGATCATTTGGATTACTTCAAAGATATTGAACATATTGCAAACTCTTTTGAAAAATTTGCATCTCTGGTACCGGAAGACGGAACCATTATTGCCTATGATGCAAATCCTTTTGTAAAGAGTGTAGTAAAAGATATGCCCAATGTAGTTACTTACGGGCTAAATGAAAGCTGTGATTATTATGTAAGTGATATTACGTTCAACTCTGAAGGAATGCCCGGATTTCATGTGAATCACAACGGAAAGATGCTGTGCAGCATACAGCTTTCTATCCCGGGTGAACATAATATTCTCAATTCACTGGCTGCCTTTGCATGCTGTCATATACTGGGGGTAGAACTGGAGCCGATTGTTCAGACATTGGAGAACTTTACAGGAACACAGAGACGGTTTGACATTATGGGAGTCACATCAGAAGGAATCAAAATCATAGATGACTATGCGCATCATCCGACAGAAATCAAAGCAACACTTTCGGCTGTCAGGAATATGAAACATAATAAAATGTGGTGTATTTTTCAGCCGCACACCTATACAAGGACGAAAGCACTTTTTGATGACTTTGCAGATTCCTTTGAAGACACAGATAAAGTGGTTCTGGCTGAGATTTATGCAGCAAGAGAAAAGAATATTTATAAAATCAGCTCCAAGAGTCTGGTGGGAAAAATAAAAGAAAAATATCCGGACAAAGATGCTTATTTTTTCAAGGACTTTGAAGAAATTGCAAGCTTTGTATATAATAATGCCGAGCCGGGAGACCTGGTAATTACCATGGGAGCCGGAGATGTTTATAAAGTGGGAGAAATGATTCTGGAAAAGGATCGGAAATTCTAAAAAAGGAGACAGAATGGACTTACAGGAATATGAAGCAATAGAAAAAAAGCGTCTGGAAATCAATTTGAGGCATATGGAAAATGGTGTTAATTTTATTGATTTGCGGACTGCATATATTGATGAAACTGTAAAGATCGGACGGGGAACGACCATTTATCCCTGTACAGTGCTGGAGGGCAATGTTGTAATTGGGGAAGACTGTCTGATCGGGCAGAATACACGTATTGCAGACTCTTCTATCGGAAGAGGGACTGCAGTGCAAAGTTCTGTGATTCTGGACAGCAAGGTGGGTGAGGAAACCACGATAGGGCCGTTTGCTTATCTGCGTCCGGGAAGCACGATTGGGAATCATTGTAAGATCGGTGATTTTGTAGAAGTAAAGAACTCATCCATGGGAGATGGATCCAAAGCGTCGCATCTCACTTATATAGGCGATTCAGATGTAGGAAAAGATGTAAACTTAGGCTGCGGTGTAGTGTTTGTCAACTATGACGGAAGCCGGAAATATCGGTCCACTGTAAAGGATGGCGCATTTATCGGATGCAACAGTAATTTAGTTTCTCCGGTGACTGTAGAGGAGGGCGCCTACATTGCAGCAGGAAGTACAGTTACGCATAATGTGCCGGAAGGTGCTCTTTATGTGGCACGGACAAAGGCAAGAACGCTGGAGGGCTGGGTAGAAAAAAGGGGTATACTCAATAGAGATAAGAAATAATAGGTTAAACAAGTTTTTGCAGATGAAAAAGAGAAAGAGAGAGGTAAAGAGTACAGATGAAGAATGGAGCGTTTTCAGATTACAAAGTATTTGCCGGGAATTCGCACATGGAATTGGCAGAAGAGATTGCAGCAATCATGGGTAAACCGCTGGGAAAAGCTACAGTGAACAAATTCAGTGATGGAGAAATTTCTGTCAACCTGTGGGAGACGGTCAGAGGCGCGGATACATATATCGTGCAGTCCACCTGTGATCCGGTCAACAGCAATCTGATGGAAATCCTGATTATGATTGATGCTATGAAACGGGCGTCTGCAGGAAGGATTAATGCCGTTATCCCGTACTATGGCTATGCGCGGCAGGACCGCAAAGCAAAAGCAAGAGACCCGATTACAGCGAAACTGGTAGCAAATCTTCTCATGGTAGCCGGTGCAGACCGCGTGGTTACTATGGATCTTCATGCGGCGCAGATCCAGGGATATTTTGATATTCCTGTGGATCATCTGGTAGGCCTTCCGATTCTGACCAAGTATTTTAAGGAAAAGGAAATAGAAGATCTTGTGATTGTATCTCCGGATCACGGAAGTGTTCCGAGAGCAAGGAGCATGGCAGAACCTCTCAATGCTCCCATTGCGATTGTAGACAAGAGACGCCCTGAACCAAACAAAAGTGAGATTATGAACATCATCGGAGATATCAAAGGCAAGAATTGTATTCTGGTAGATGACATGATTGATACCGCAGGAACCATTACAAACGCAGCTAATGCTCTGAAGGATCTGGGAGCAAAAAGTGTGAGAGCCTGTGCGACTCATCCGATTTTATCAGGTCCTGCAAAGCAGAGACTGGAAGATTCAGCGATTGAAGAACTGGTACTGCTCAATACGGTTCCAATCCCTGAAGAAAGAAAAATCAGCAAAATGAAGATGCTTTCCGTGGCGCCTCTTTTTGCAGAAGCTATGACCAGAATCTTTACAAACGGCTCCATCAGCAGGCTTTTTGACTAAAAGAGCACAAAGGGAAAAGGTTAGACATTATGTATATCATTGCAGGACTTGGAAATCCGGGTAAAAAGTATGAAAATACCCGTCATAACATCGGGTTTATCACTCTGGATCTCCTTGCTGAAAGAAACGATATCAAAATAAATAAAATCAAACATAAAGCTTTGGTCGGAGAAGGACGTATCTCCGGCCAAAAGGTTTTATTGGTAAAACCTCAGACTTATATGAATTTGAGCGGGCAGTCTCTGCGGGAAGTGATGTCCTATTACAAAGAGGACGTATCCCGTCTGATTGTTATATATGACGATATTGATATACCTATGGGAAGTGTCCGAATTCGAAAGAAAGGAAGTGCGGGCACACACAACGGTATGCGTTCCATTGTTTACGATCTGCAGTCGGATCAGTTCCCGAGGATTCGGATCGGTATAGGAAAAGAACGGCGTTCTGACCTGCGGGATTTTGTAATCGGAGGTTTTTCAAAAGAAGAGAAAGAACCGCTTGAAAATGCGGTCAGACGAGCGGCTGCAGCTGCCGAGTGTATTGTAGAAAAAGGCATAGATAAGGCCATGAACGAATACAATATAAGACAGAAAGCTGCGGAGAAAAAAGACGATGACAAGAAAAAAGGGAATGATTAATATTACAGGAGCCGCTGAAAGCAGAGTGGCTCCTATTATAGGGAAAATTTTAAAAGAAGACGAAAAGGGCCAGTGTCTGGTGGTGGTGTCCTCTTATGTAAGAGCAAAACGCCTGGCTACTGACCTTTCTTTTTTTGTAGATAAAACTATTTATATCCTCCCTCCGGAAGAAGAGGGATTTCTTTGTTATGAGGCGAAAAATCATGATCAGATGTTTCAGCGTCTGAAGGTTTTAAGAGCCTTGGGAGAAGGGGAAGACTGTCTCATTGTGGCACCGGCCGTATCAGCGATAAAGAAACTGCCTCCCC
>CAUWJW010000145.1:0-6578 GCA_963558985.1 uncultured Clostridia bacterium
GCTTGCCAGATGGAGCTGTCAGGTCAGATGGCTTCTGCGGTAAGCATCGATGGCATCCATCAGCCTGATAGAAATCCGAATCAGATGAAGAGCGGTTTTTCGTAAATCGATGGAGCCGCTTTTTAATTCCTTTTCAATTTGCATCAGAAGCGCTTCTTTTTCCCGGATAATTCGGGCAGAAGGATGCGTTTCTTTTAATTTTCATTCGGGAATTTGAATGATTACGATTTCACGGAGGACATTTTCATAATCCACAGGCTTCTCCTTGTGGATCAAAAGGTCAATCTCATTGAGAATCCGGGAAAGATGAACAGCAGAATCTTCCATATATTTTATATGAAGCAGGTGTTCCTCCTGCTTTTTGTCCAGTCTGCGGTAATGGTGGGTGACCATTGCGCCCGAAAGCCATCCGGAAAGCATACCGGTAATCATGCCGATGATGATGGGGATTAAAATTTGTGTAAGAAACAAAACTGCACCTGCTTTTCTGTAAAAGTGGGAAGGGCGGAAAGGAGCGGAATCAGAGATTCCTGCTTATGCCATAAAAAGAGTTCGTCCCTTAGTATGCCCGGAACCAGGTACTTTTTATTTACTGAAACATAAAAAGTGCCTGGTTTTATAGACTTATTATGGTATAATTAAGCCATTACAGAATGAAAGGAGAACAATATGCCACAGATTATTCCGATTAAAGAATTGAAAAATACAGCAGCGGTTTCGGAACTATGCCACTCTGTAGCAGAGCCTGTTTTTATTACTAAAAATGGGTACGGGGATATGGTATTAATGAGCATGGAAGTGTATGAAGAAGAGCTCTT
Organism: uncultured Clostridia bacterium; assembly: GCA_963558985.1. Lineage (GTDB taxonomy): Bacteria > Bacillota > Clostridia > Peptostreptococcales > Anaerovoracaceae > Hominibacterium. Next base: position 819 of record CAUWJW010000145.1, read on the forward strand.
AAAGGCAAAGATCTATCGGGAATTAGAAATTTCTGAGCAGCAGATTTGTGATGGAAAGGTTCACGATGCGAAAGAGTCGCTAGCTAGGCTGAGGAAGAAATATGGGCTATAAACCGATTATAACTGAGAAGGCAGAGATGCAGCTGGATCGAATTTTGTATTATATTTTGGAAAAACTTCAAAACAGGCAGGCGGCAGAGGCCTCAATGGAGGATATAGAGCGTACCTATGCAAAATTGGAGTACATGGCGGAAGCAGTGCAATTGTGTGGGGATCCGTTCTTAGCCGGAAAGGGTTATCGGAAGATTGCACTTGAACAGCACAATTATGTATTATTGTATCAGGTAGAAGGAGAATTTGTATATATTAATGGTATTTTTCATATGTTAGAAAAGTATTGGGAAAAAGTATGAAAAAACAGGCTTTCCCGAAACAGGTACTTTTTATTTAGTGAAACATAAAAAGTACCTGTTTCCTGCTTAGTGGCATACAGACGGAATTTCCAGCAGGATAACCGTATTGGGATAAAGAACCAGATCCACTGTCTTCTTTTCCGGAACAAAGAAGCGGGGCTGCCCCAGCCGGTTCTGGCAGATTCGCTTTTCCAAAAGCGGCGGAAGATGCTCCGGATTCCCCAGATTTTCCAGTATGCCAAAGACACTGTCCCCGGGAGAAAGTTCCCGCCGGATAAAGGCGGTACGGGGAGGCAGATGTTTTACAGACAGGTGGACATGAAGCGCAGCATGGGATGCCGGGTTAAAAAGGGCAACAAGCATGCCATTAAGCCCTTTTGCCAGAACATAATGGGGATAGAAAGCTGCCTGCGGTTCTTTTAAATCTGAAAGAACTTCATAAACCGTATAAAGCGGTGTCGGCAGCCCTTCCTGTGTAAAGAGGGACTCTGCACCTCCCAGAAGAGAAACTGCGGCATCTTTGCAGGAAAAAATCTGACTAAGAGCAGCAGCAGGATCCGGAGCATCTTTTAACGGGGGAAGCGATGCATCCTGCACTGACAGAGGAATTTTAGACCCTTCCAGTATTTTTCTGATTCCAGCAGCCAGCCCTTTGCTTTTATGAAGAAGGTCTTCCGTCAGTATGATTTCGCGGGGAGAAAGCTGCAGAATCTTTTCACTGCAGGCACCCAGAAAAAGAGCGGCCTCGCCGGAATCTACACAGATGCGCGGGCCGTAGTTTTCACAAAACCCGATAAATCCGGAATTTGAAAAATCGGGTGCTATGGAGATAGATTCGAGCACCTCGCCTTTTCCCTTTGATACATTTAAATAAGGTGTAAGCAGAGCAAAAGCCTCCTTGCGGGTGAAAGGGTGTCTGCAGGAGCGTTCGCAGGGAACATAGGCCTTGCGGTACTGAGCCGGCGTTTTTCCATGCCATGCTGAAAAGCACTTATTAAAATAGTTGGGAGAAGAAAATCCGCACTCCTGACTGATCTGCATCAGTGTCATATTGCTGAAAACCAACAGCTTTTCCGCAAATTCCAAGCGGATGGAATTAACAAAGTTTTGAAAATTAAAACCCAGATTCTCTTTGATGAGGTGAGAAAGATAGTAGGTGCTCAGGTGCTCCATTTCTGCAATGTCATCGAGCGAAATCTTCTGGTTGTAATGGAGCATAATATAGCGGGTAATCCGGCAGAGACGCTGAAGGTCATCCGGACTCATATCCTGCTGGCTGGTCTTGTACTGAAAATCCTCCATATAAAACCCCTGAAAATGATTTACCAGGATAGAAACCAGATCTTTAATCTCCTCGCGCAAGAGAGGGAGGTCTTTTTTATCTTTGCCATAATCAAACGCCAGGCGGGCGATATGCTGCTTCAAGAGTGTCAATTTGTTTTCCAGAAGCTGCCTGCTGCCTGAGGGACCTTCCATACATTCCTCGCATACAAAAAACATATAGCGGATGTTGGGGTATTGTTTTTCAAATCTGCGGGTATCCACATGAAGGGACAAAATCAGGATATCATCCGAAGAATCGTGTATCTGGTGCAGGTCTTCTGCATCGGCAATAATCAGATCTCCCGGTCCAAGCTCATAATCCATGTGATAAATCCGGTAATGGGTCACGCCCCGCAAAACCATAAGAATTTCCACCTCTTTGTGACAATGCCTGCTTTCCTGCCCTACATTGAGAAAAGAAATTTTAAAGGGCAGATCGCTGATATAAGAAATACTTTCAAATAGCATAAAGAAACCTCCTGTACCTGTGAAAGTATTATACCATACAGATATTGCTGTCAAAAAGTGTGGATTTTGTGGAGTCTCGGTATGTTCTGAATAATCAAAAAATATCAGGGCGCAAATCAGGCAGATATCATAGGGAATCAGAACAAGATGTTAGTTTTCAAGGAAAAGAAAAGCGGGTATAATAGAGATGTAATAAAACATAGTGAATGTTGGAAATGTGAGGTTAGTAAAATGGCTTTGAAAAAGATATTAGTATTAGGCGTTGGCGCACAGGGCTCTGCTGCAGCCCAGAGACTGGATGAAGACCCGGGAGTAGGGGAAATCATCTGTGCGGATTATGATAAAAAGGCAGTTGATAATCTGGTAGGCATTTTGAAAAAGGCGAAGGGCACGCAGGTGGATGCCCACAGCAAGGACAGCATTGTCCGGGCAGCGCAGGGTGTGGATCTGATTCTCAATGCACTTCCTCTTGAATGTACGAAAAATGTGCTGGATGCAGCGCTGGAGGTTAAGGCAAATTATCAGGATTATGCAGCGACTACATCTCTTCATGAAGACTGGGTGGAAAGTATTCGGATTCAGTACAATGAATACGGTCCTAAGTTTGAAGCAATTGGAAGAACGGCTGTTGTGGGAACAGGCTCTGCGCCGGGACTCATCTGTGCAGCTACAAGAGATGCGATGCGTTATCTGGACACCTGCGATACCATCTACAATATCGTATGGGAAGGCGTAGAAGCAAAACGTTTTCAGCCTTTCTGGTGGTCTCCGGTGACGGCACTTCATGATATGAGCGAGGAAGCATATGCCTTTATAGACGGCAAGCTGGTGCGGACGCCTGCCTTTGAGCTTCCGATTAAAAGACAGTATGACTACATGGATGAAGAGATTACATTTGTGGAACATTGTCACGATGAACCGATCCATTACAGCTTCAATGCAGAGAAGTTCTTTAAGGGTGCAAAGAACGCTTATTTCAAGTATGCAGGTGCAGGGGTGGACTTTTCAAAACCTCTTTATCGGGCAGGACTGCTTTCTCATAAAAAAGAGATTGTAAAGGGGGTAGAGATTTCTCCGTTTGATGTGGTTCTGGCTCATGTACCGCCGGCTCCGAAATTCAAAGAAGAAATCAAAGAAATTATTGATGAAGGACTTGTTTCCGATTCCGGCTGCATGGTAATTGAAGCGTACGGCAAGAAGGATGGAAAAGATGTTCTGGTAGAGACACACGTTAATGCGCCGGGGCTTGTTGAATCCTATGAAAAATCCGGGATTACAGCAGAGATGTATCTGACCGGCCAGGGCGGATATCTGTTTACAAAGCTCTTTGTAAACGACAAGTTTGATCAGACAGGGCTGATTTCTTCGGATATGCTGACATTTGAACAGGTAGACGCTTACTTTGCATATGCAGCAGAGCTGGATATCACACTGGATACAAAGGTTAAAGAACTGTAGTGCCAAGCAGGAAAAACCGCTTCTTAAAACATAATAACATAAATTCTTGGCAAAAGGGGCATGTACCGGGTACATGCCCCTTTTGTCCGTGCAAATGAAATGTGATATGATAGAAGAAAATGAATGATTTACTTTTTTTCTTAAATAGGCTATACTAAAGTATTGATAAAATAAAGGAACATGCTTAGTTTGGAGGGAAACAACTTAAAATGGAAAGTCATATAATTGTGGACATCATTGCAATCATCGTACTGGTCATACTGTCCGCATATTTTTCAGCTACAGAAACTGCTTTTACATCACTGAACCGGATCAGGGTCAAGAATATGGCTGCTGAGGGGAACAAACGGGCTGAGATGGTCCTGCGGCTGGAAGAAAACTATGATAAACTGCTTACGACAATCCTGGTTGGGAACAACATTGTAAATATCACCATGACCGCAATTTCCACGCTGCTTTTTGTGGAACTGTTTGGGGCCTACGGCCCTACGCTGTCGACCATTGTGATCACCATTGTTGTCCTGATTTTCGGAGAAATTTCGCCCAAAAGCGTTGCAAAAGAATCCCCTGAAGGGTTTTCTCTGTTTTCTGCACCGATTATAAGGGTACTGGTATGGATTCTGACGCCTGTTAATTTCCTGTTTGCAAAGTGGAAATTGTTTCTGGCTAAGATTTTCAAGCTGGGAGATGACAGAACCATTACAGGAGATGAACTTTTAACTATGGTAGAAGAGGCGGAGACTATCGGCGGAATTGACAATGAGCAGAGTGAACTTATCCAGAATGCTATTGAGTTCAATGATCTGGAAGCATGGGATGTCCTGACGCCAAGGGTAGACATGAAGGCCATCAATGCAGAGGACTCCAAGGAAGATGTGGCGAAGCTCTTTAAGAAAACAGGATTTTCAAGGCTTCCTGTTTATGAAGATGATATTGATAAGATTATGGGGGTATTAAACCAGAAAGACTTCCATAACTATATTGCAGGAACAAATAAGAACATTTCCGATTACGTTATGCCTGTCGTTTTTGTAGCAGGCGCCATCAAGATTTCTGCGCTTTTAAAGAAAATGCAGCAGATGAAGACACATATGGCCATTGTAATTGATGAATACGGGGGAACAGAAGGCCTCGTAACAATGGAAGACATCATTGAGGAACTGGTGGGAGAAATTTATGATGAACATGATGCTGTTATGTCACAGGAAATCATACCTCTACAGAATGGCAGCTATCGTGTAAAATGTAATGCCAATATTGCAAAAGTTCTGGACTTCTTTGATATTGAAGAGGCCATGGACGTGCAGACTGTCAATGGATGGGTCGTGCTGCAGCTGGATAAGCTGCCGGTGAAAAACGATTCGTTTAAACAGCAGATTGGCGATAAATTATTAACCGTTAGAGTAACCAAGGCGGATGAGCGCAAAGCTTTAGAAATCAATCTTGTGGTAGAAGATATCGAGCCTGAAGAAGAAAGGAAAGGGGAATGGGTCTGATGGAAAAAATATTTGGAGACCTGAATGCCAAGGAAGTAAAGAAGGTCGCTAAAATTGCAGATAAGGTGGAGGCTTACGATGCGCAGATGCAGAGTCTGACTGACGAGCAGCTGCGGGAAAAAACAGAGGAATTTAAAGAAAGGCTGAAAAAGGGAGAAACGCTGGATGACATTCTTCCTGAAGCTTTTGCCGTATGCCGGGAAGGTGCGGTAAGAAGTCTGGGCATGAAGCATTTCCGTGTACAGATTATTGGTGGTATCGTCCTGCATCAGGGTCGGATTGCAGAGATGAAGACAGGGGAAGGTAAAACGCTGGTAGCGACACTCCCTGTTTATCTCAATGCGCTGGAAGGAAAAGGGGTTCACGTTGTTACCGTCAACGATTACCTGGCAAAGCGAGATATGGAATGGATGGGCAAGCTGTACAGCTTCCTGGGACTGACTGTAGGGTGTGTCATTCACGGAATCAGCGAAGAAGAGAGAAAAGCTGCATATGAAGCGGATATTACTTACGGAACCAACAATGAATACGGATTTGACTATCTGAGAGACAACATGGTTCTCTACAAAGAAGACATGATGCAAAGAGAGCTGAACTTTGCC
>CAUWJW010000146.1:0-6573 GCA_963558985.1 uncultured Clostridia bacterium
GGGAGGGCGCTGGTATGATGCAGCAGGAAAACTCCCGGCCGGCAAGCTGGATAACCAATATAAATTCGGCAATGCTCTGGCAAAAGCATTTACTGTAAAGGCAGGAAGCGAAGCACAGGAGATAACAGTGAAAGACAGCTTCATAAAAACTGTCGGAAATAAACCATTTTACTTGGAGGCTAAGAGCAGCAAGGGAAGCGGAACGCTGCTTTACCGCTCTGATGATACAAGTACAGCTTCAGTTTCATCTTCAGGAAAGGTAACATTGAAAAAACCGGGAAAAGCGGTCATTACAGTTGCCTCAGCGCCGGATCTTTCCCGGAAGGCTGCCGTAAAGAAGACAGTGATTACAGTAAAACCAAGAGCTGTCACTTTGCGAAGCTTAAAATCTCAAGAAAAAAAGACAGTGACAGCTTACTGGAATCGCCAGTCTGGTGTAAGCGGCTACCAGGTGACAGCAGCCCGGGACAAGGATTTTAAAAAGGGAAGACAGACAGTTTCTGCAAAAGGAGCTTTTGTCTCTCAAAAGGATATAAGAAACTTGTCCGCAAAGAAAACGTATTATGTAAAGGTAAGAGCCTATAAGCTGTCCGGCGGAAAGAAACTATATGGTGATTACAGCAAGGTGAAAAAAGTTCGGGTAAAATAAGAGGAGCAGATTATGGAAAAAACAATCGTTATTATTGATGGGAACAGCCTGATCAACCGGGCTTACTATGCTGTGCAAAAGCCTATGATAACGAAAGAGGGAATTTATACCCATGGGATCTTTGGCTTTCTTAACATGCTGGCCAAGATTGAGAAAGATCATGAGCCGGGTTATCTGGCAGTTGCTTTTGATTTAAAAGCACCGACTTTCAGGCACCTGGAATACAAAGAATATAAAGCAGGAAGAAAAAAAATGCCTCCGGAGCTGGCGATGCAGATGCCTCTTCTAAAAGAAATTCTGGAAGCAAAAAATATTAAAATACTGGAACTGGAGGGGTTTGAAGCTGATGATATTATAGGGACCGTTGCCAGAGAAGCAGAAGAGCAGGGGCTAAAGCCTCTGATTATTACAGGAGATAAAGACGAATTGCAGCTGGCTACGGAAAAAACGAAAGTTCTCATTACCAGAAGAGGAATCTCTCAGTTTGAACTTTATGACCGGCAGGCAATGATAGATAAATATGGCTTTACACCTGAACAGTTTATTGATTTTAAAGGGCTGATGGGGGACAGCTCCGATAATATTCCGGGTATTCCCGGAGTAGGAGAAAAAACTGCACAGAAACTGATCCTGGAATACGGCAGTGTAGAAAATCTTCTGGAAAATACAGATAAAATATCCGGGAAAAAAATGCGGGAAAAAATTGAAGAAAATGCCCAACTGGCGGTAATGAGCAAACGGCTGGCCACCATAAACCGTTATGTTCCATTTGAACTGGAGATGGAGCAGTTCCGGATTAAAGAACCGGATTACGATAAGCTGATCTCCCTTTACACAAAGCTGGAATTTAACAGTTTTCTAAAGAAAATGAAAAAGCATACAGATGAGAGCTCTTTGCAGGAACAGCGTTTTGATTTCGGCAGATTTGAAAAAAAGATCATAGATGCAAAAGAAGAGGTTGCGGCTCTTTCACTATCTGAAGAAATCGGGATCAAGGTGCTGGGCGATCATAATCATGTGGGAAAACCGGAGATTTACGGTATCAATATTATGTTAACTGATGGCATTTCCTATTATATTCCATGTCAGGACGATGCTGTTTTACAGGAAACCGTTGCTCTTTTTAACAGAGAAAAACCTGCCTTTGTGGGACATGACCTAAAAGAAGATTATTATATGCTTATGTGCCATGGCTTGACGGAATGCAGTTCTGTCTTTGATACTGCCATTGCCCAGTATGTGCTGGATTCGGGACGAAGCAGCTATGATCTGAAAACTCTGGCCTATGAATATTTTCATTATGAAATAAAAGAAGAAAAAGAGGCAATGGAACGTAACGGACAGGTCGACTTTCTGGGGGAACAGTGCGAAAATTTCAGCACCTTTGCATTGCAGTGGTGTGGAATTGTTAAGGAGCTAAAACCCATTATGGAAAAACTGCTGAAGGAGCATGATCTGGAAAATGTCCTCTACAAAGTGGAGTTGCCTCTTATTGAGGTCATGGCAGCGATGGAACGGGATGGCGTAGCTGTAGACCGCCGGGTTCTCCTTGAGCTTGGAGAACTTTTGACAGAACAGACTGCAATTTTGACCCGGAAAATATATGAACTGGCAGGGGAAGAATTTAACATCAATTCTCCTATTCAGCTGGGCTCTATCCTTTTTGAAAAGCTGGGACTGACAGCAGGAAAAAAGACGAAACGGGGCTATTCCACCAGTGCAGAGACGTTGGAAAAGATTACAGGAGAGCATGAGATTGTTCCGCTGATTTTAGAATATCGTACTTTGACAAAGCTGAACAGTACCTATATTGAAGGACTGCTGCCTCTCATTGATGAGGGAGGCCGCATCCATGCCCATTTTAATCAGACTGTTACTGCAACCGGAAGGATCAGCTGTACAGAACCGAACCTGCAGAATATTCCGATTCGTCAGGAACTGGGCCGGCAGATCAGGAAAGCTTTTGTCCCTGGAGAAGCTACTTCCGTTTTTGTAGGAGCAGACTATTCCCAGATCGAGCTGCGGGTTCTGGCGCATATGGCTGCGGATCCGGTACTCATCGAAGCTTTTAATAAAGGGGAGGATATCCATAGGACAACAGCAGCAAATGTTTTGGGCGTACCCCGGGAAAAAATTACTGTAGAAGAAAGGAGTCGGGCCAAAGCTGTTAATTTTGGCGTTATCTACGGTATGAGCGCTTTCGGTCTTTCTTCTGAGTTGCATATTACCAGAAAAGATGCAGATTCTTATATCAAAGCATACTTTGAAAAACATGCAGCGGTGAAAGCGTATATGGATGAGCAGGTTCGTATGTGCAGGGAGCAGGGATTTGTTTCTACGATTCTGGGAAGAAAACGCTATATCAAGGAAATCACAGCTTCCAATTACATGGTAAGGCAGGTTGGGGAACGTCTGGCCATGAACAGTCCTATTCAGGGAAGCGCTGCAGATATTATTAAGATTGCTATGATCCATGTGTACAGGGAGTTAAAAGAAAAAAATATGAAGTCAAAACTGATTCTTCAGGTACATGATGAACTGATTATTGAAACGGTGCAGGAAGAGCAGGAAGCTGTCCGCAGGCTGCTGACTGAAAACATGGAGCATGCCATTGAATTGCAGGCAAAGCTGGTGGCTGATGTAAACGAGGGAAGCAGTTGGTACGCTTTAAAGTAGGAGAGAGAATATGAAGGTAATTGGTCTCACTGGAGGGATCGGAACAGGAAAGTCTACGGTTTCCTCCTATTTAAAAGAAAAAGAGTTTGCTATTGTAGATGCAGATCAGATTGCACGAGAGATTACAGCACCAGGGGAGCCTCTGCTCAAGGAACTGTCAGAGGCTTTCGGCACATCTCTCATCCTGCAGGATGGCAGTCTGGACCGCAAGGCACTTGCTGACATCGTCTTTATGAATAAAGAAAAAAAGAAAAAGCTGGACCGGATGATGCACAGCAGGATTATAGCAGAAATAGAAAATCAGGTGAGGGAATATAAAAGGGGAGCTTACAGAGGCATTATTCTGGATGTTCCTCTTCTGTTTGAAACAGGCCTTGAGAAAATGTGTAATGAAACATGGCTTTTGACGGCAGACCGACAGGTGCGCATTGAACGGGTCTGCCTGCGGGATGGTGCATCCCCTGCTGATGTAGAGCGCCGGATTCAGAACCAGATGGATGATGAGGAAAAAAAGAAACGGGCAGATAAGATTCTTGATAATTCCGGGGAACGGGATGTGCTGCTGATGCAGGTGGATTCGCTGATACAGGAGATGCAGGAAGTATGATAGGAACGATTGTAAATACATGTACGATTTTATTGGGAAGTATCATTGGAAGTATAATCAAGAAGGGGATCAGACAGGAGTATCAGGATGCACTTCTTAATGCAATGGGTCTTGCAGCTGTTGCTTTGGGTATCAATACGCTGGTACAGAACATGCCTGACAGCGAGTTTCCTGTTTTATTTATTTTAAGTCTGGCGGCAGGAAGTCTTTTTGGATATACCGTTCACTTGGAACAAAAATTCCAAAATCTTACGAATCGTTTTGCCTCTTCCGGGTCAAATCTGGCACAGGGGCTTTCCACCGGGATCATGCTTTTTTGTATCGGCACCTTGTCTATTTTGGGACCGATTGAAAGTGCCCTTCATAATAACTACACGTTTTTATTTACAAATGCTGCTTTGGACTTTGTTACATCCATGGTGCTGGCATCCACTTATGGAATTGGGATTGCCATCGCAGCAGTTGTCTTGTTCTTATGGCAGGGTGGAATTTATTTTCTGGCAATGTGTGCAGCATCATCTTTGTCTGATGCACTGCTCACAGAGGTTTCCATCATCGGGGGAATCCTGATTGCAAGCTCAGGTCTGTCTATTCTTAAAATCAAAGATTTGAAAGCTTTGAACATGCTGCCTTCTCTTTTGGTGCCGGTAATCTGGTTTGGAATCAAAGCGCTGGCTGTTCGTATAGGATGGATTGGTTAATTGAAAATAAGGAGCAAAGAATTTCTAATGATACATTGTGAAAAGGAACAAAAGGATGCTTGTCTCATATGCGGAGAAGCTTTAGTTTATACCACAGAACAGCAGGAGAAGGTATGCGCTGTATGCGGGAGGGCATTTTGGAGTAATGCCGGATGTATAAACGGACATTTCGTATGTGATGCATGTCATTCTCAAAACAGCCTGGAGCAGGTGATTTCGGTATGCACCAGGCTGGACAGTAAAAATCCGATAGAAATTGCACAGAGGCTTTTTAAAGAACCGTCTGTGCATATGCATGGGCCGGAGCATCATGTTCTGGCGGGAGCATCGATTCTCACTGCTTATTGCAATGCAGGGGGGAAGATGGATCTGGATAATGCGCTGCAGGAGATGATTGCAAGGGGAAAACAGATACCTGGAGGAGCCTGTGGCTTTTGGGGATGCTGCGGAGCTGCCTTGAGCTGCGGAATCTCCTGCAGCATTCTGGCTGAGGCGAGCCCTTTGAGCGGGGAAGTGTGGGGAAAGCTGAATCTGCTGACGTCTGCGGTATTGACGGAAGTGGGAAAATTTGGAGGTCCCAGATGCTGTAAACGTGATTCTTTCCTTGCTATCAGAAAAACAGCGGAACTTATAAATGAAAGCAGGCAAGTAAAACTTGAAGTTCCTTCGGAACACCACTGTATTTTTTATAGTAAAAATAAGGAGTGCCTAAAAGAAAAATGTCCTTTTTTTCCGAAAGTGTGAAGTTCTGTTTCATGCAAAGATTTGAAATAAAAATAATAAAAAATTTGATTTTTTAATTGACAAAATTGTTTCTATCCGTTAGAATAGTAAAAGTCAGCATGAGTATATGCGGCTGTGGCGGAATAGGCAGACGCGCACGGTTGAGGGCCGTGTGGGCGACCGTATGGGTTCAAGTCCCATCAGCCGCACCAATGGAACGTTGAAATTTCAACGTTCTTTTTTTATTTTTGGTGAGTGACGCAAAAGTTGACGTGAAACCCAATTGAATATTGATTGCTGCCCCTAATACTGAAGAAGTGTACATTCAAGGTTTCACAAATAAGTGTAGAATAAAAGAAGGCTGATAAGGTATAATCAGATAGAGTACATAAACGGAAGAGGAGCGAAAATATGAAAACAGCAGAAGATTTGAAACAGCAAATCTACAGGATCGATGGAAAAAGTTACGCTTTTTATAAGGAACTGAGAGGAACGTATCAGTTTAGAGGATACCGCCTGTCTCTGGACAGGATCCAGGGTGACCCCTTTGCACCTCCGTCTTCATTAAGCGCATCTGTTTCCTTTGAAGCATCGGGAATTCCGAAGGAATATATAAAGTACAAACACAGAAGAATCGCTTTGCAGGATTTTCTTACCCGGAAACTGTGGGCGCAGCTGTCAGAGAAGAGCTTTCGGGCAAAAGGCTCGGGAAAGAGCGGTCTTTTATCCACGTCCCATTGCGGACAGACCATACTGGAACGAACAGCTTGCCAAATCACACAGAAGGAAATTATTATGCGTTTTTATGCGGGTTTTCCGGCTAATGGGCGCAGAATCAGCGGAAGAGAGCTGGAAAAGATGCTGTTTCGTTTTCTTCCGGAAGCTTTGGAAAAGACAGTTTTATATAAGAATCTCAATGCCGAAGGATTGAAACAGACCATAGAACTTTCTGATGATCAGCAGTACATCCGCACTCGGATGAAAGAAGAAAATATGTGCGCTTTTGTGGCAGACGGTTCTGTTCTGCCCAGAGAAAGCGGAGTATCGGATAAGCCGATGAAAGATTCTGTTCTTTTTCGCTCGCCAAAGTCTCTGAAAGTCATCATGAACCTTCCTCACAAGGGGGAATTATCGGGCATGGGAATTCCACGGGGCATCACCCTGATTACAGGGGGAGGGTATCATGGAAAATCCACCCTGCTTCACATCCTTGGAGG
>CAUWJW010000147.1:0-6566 GCA_963558985.1 uncultured Clostridia bacterium
TATTGTATCCTCATGAAGGAACAGTCCCCGTTCTTTAATATACTGAATTGATCTTTCCATTGCACACAGCCATGCTTCGTCCAGAGATCTGTCCGCCAGCTGTCTGGCTTTATCTGCTCCCGGATAATTTCTTCCGGGTTCAATGGCATCTGCCAGATATATGATTTTTTCCAGCAGTGACATGCCGGCTCTGCCTGTGGTATGATACCGGACTGCATTGAGCAGATCCGGATCTGTGATTTCATAATCTCTTTGCATAATCACTGCGGCAATCGGACCGTGAGACAGATTGGGGTTGTCCAGATAAACAGAATCCAGACCCAGCTGCCGCACATACATATTCAGTACTTCTGCAGGCGTACTTCGGAACATATCATGAAACAGTGCGGCAGCTGCCGCTTTTTCCCTGTCTGCTCCATACTTTTCCGCCAGCTTTTTCGCAGTTTCCACTACTCCATAAGTATGTGTTCTTCTTTTTTCTGATAAATTTTTCTCTATATATGTTTCAATAGAGTCCATTTTCTTTTATATACCTTTCTACAGATTCCGGTATTAAACCTTTAAGGGGACTTCCTTTTTCTAAACGCTCCCGAATCTCTGTAGCAGAAATATCCCGTTTTTGGTTTTCGATTTTTACAATATGAGTATTATAGACTTTTTTTATACGGTCTATACATGTATCAAGCTCTCCATCTTTATAGCCCGGACGGGAGCCTACTGCAAAAGAATAAGTGCGCAGCATTTCTTCCGCATTGCGCCAGGCTGCAATTTTAAGAAATGCATCAGTTCCGGTTATAAAGTAGAGCTGTGTTTCGTTTCCTTCCTGTTTCTGAATCTCCCGCAGTGTTTTATATGTATAGGAAATTCTTTCCTGACGCAGTTCATAGTCAGATGCCTCAAGTCCTGCATAGGGTGAAACTGCAAGGCGTATCATTTCCAGGCGGTGTTTTCCTTCTGTCACCTCTTTGTGAAGCTTGAAGGGCTGGAGTTTTGCAGGCATGAAAATGACCTTTTCCAGCTCTTCCTGCTGCTTTGCATCTTCGGCCAGACCAATGTGCCCGTTGTGCACCGGATCAAAAGTTCCGCCTAATATTCCGATTCGTCTCATGATTCTTGTTTTACAGAAACCCTGATTCCCAGTTCTTCCAGCTGTTCTTCACTGACAGAAGCAGGTGCGTCGCTGACCATGCACTGTGCTGCCTGGTTTTTAGGGAATGCGATCACTTCACGGATACTGCTCTGGTGGGTCAGAAGCATGACAAGGCGATCCAGTCCGTACGCCAGTCCGCCGTGAGGAGGTGCTCCGTACTTGAAGGCTTCTACAAGGAAACCGAACTTTTCGTCAATTTCTTCTTGTGTAAGTCCTAAAACTTTAAACATTCTTTCCTGCAATTTACGATCGTGGATTCTGATACTTCCGCCGCCCAGTTCCACACCGTTAAGGACGATATCATATGCTTGTGCTTTTACGCTGCCGGGATCGCTTTCCAGCTTGTCCAGATCTTCCGGATTCGGAGCAGTAAAAGGATGGTGTTTTGCGTGGTATTCACCGGTTTCTTCATCCTGCTCATAAAGAGGAAAGTCTACTACCCATAGTAAATTATACTGGTTATCGTCAAGCAGTCCCATTTCTCCTGCAATATGTCTTCTTAAGAAGCCTAAGCTGTCAAAAACTACTTGTTTCCTGTCAGAAATAATCAGGATTAAATCGCCTGCTTCTGCCTCAAATACATCTGCAATCTCACGCAGGGCTTCCGGTGAAAAGAATTTGTTTACAGAGGATGAAATCTTGTCTTCCTCCACCTTCATCCAGACCATACCCTTTGCACCATAGCTTTTTACAGCTTCTGTCAATTTGTCAATTTTTTTTCTTGTGTAGGCAGCAGCTCCACCGGTGATACAGATTCCGCGCACATCACCTCCGGCTTCAAGTGCATCGGTAAATACTTTAAACTCGCACCCTTCTGCCAGATGATTGAGTTTTTTCAGTTCAAAGCCGAATCTGGTATCCGGTTTGTCACTTCCGTACCGCTCCATTGCTTCATCATATGGAATACGAGGAAAAGGTGTCCGGATATCAATATTTAAAAGCTCACGGAATACCTTTTTTAGAAATCCTTCTTGAATTCTGATTACTTCATCCTGATCCACGAAAGACATCTCAAGGTCAATCTGTGTAAATTCAGGCTGTCTGTCTGCCCGCAGATCCTCATCCCGGAAGCATTTTACAATCTGCATGTACCGGTCGGTTCCTGCTACCATAAGAAGCTGCTTGTACATCTGCGGTGACTGCGGCAGCGCATAAAAGGTGCCCGGATTGACGCGGCTTGGAACCAGATAGTCTCTGGCACCTTCCGGCGTGGACTTAATCATCATCGGTGTTTCTACTTCCGTAAAGCCTTCACTGTCAAAATAATCTCTGGCCAGTTTGGTCAGGTTGTGGCGGAACGTAAGATTTTTCTGCATCTGATGCTTTCTCAGATCCAGATACCGGTACTTGAGTCTCAGATTGTCATCTACATTGTCATCATCCTTGATATAGATTGGAGGCGTATCTGCCTCTGAGTAAATGACAAGGTCTTCTGCAAGGACTTCGATACTGCCTGTAGGAAGGTCCGGATTTTTGGATTCTCTTTCTTTTACGGTACCTTTAATTCCCACTACATATTCACTGCGAAGGCTGTCTGCTTTTTCAAACAGTTCCTGAGGAATTGTATCGTTAAATACAATCTGTACGATTCCTGTTTTATCACGCAGATCACAAAAGATCAGACCGCCTAAATTGCGTCTCTTCTGGATCCAGCCGTTTAATACAACTTTCTCGTCTATATTTTTCTCTGTCAGGACACCGCACATATGGGTCCTTTTGTATATACTGCTCATCATTAATCTCCTATTTGGTCAGTTCTGTTAATATTTCATCTATGGCTACTTCCTTCTGCTCAGATGTTGCCATATCTTTAATCGCTACCTTATTTTCTGCCAGTTCGTTTTCGCCGATCACAACAGTCTTTTTTGCCTGAATCCGATTTGCATATTTGAATTGTCCCTTGATATTTCTTGCAAGTGCATCCATTTCCGCACAGACACCGGCCCTGCGCAGCTGTCTGAGAAGCTTAAGTCCAAAGGCTTTTGCTTCATCTCCCATAACTGCAATAAACACTTCCACCGGTTCCGGTTCCGGTATCTGCACACCGCTTGCCTCAAGTGTAAGCAGCAGCCTTTCAATTCCAAGACCAAATCCTACTCCCGGGATAGGAGGTCCGCCAAGTTCTTCCATCAGATGGTCATAACGGCCGCCGCCGCATACTGTTCCCTGTGCGCCAATACTGGTCGTAACAAATTCAAAAGCCGTTTTTGTATAATAATCCAAACCTCTTACGATTCCCGGATCCACAATAAACTCCAATCCCATAGCGGAAAGATTTTTCTGTACATCTTCAAATGCTGTTTTACAGTCATCGCATAGATAATCAATCATAAGAGGTGCACCCTGCACCAGTTCCTGACATACCTTTGACTTACAGTCAAGGATTCGAAGCGGGTTTCTTTCATAGCGATCCTTACAGGTATCACACAGTTCATCGTACTTTGGACGAAGAAAATCTCTCAGTGCATTTCGGTGCGCCTGTCTGCATTCCGGACAGCCTACACTGTTGATTCGCAGTTCTACATTCTTAATTCCCAGTTCTTCCAGAAAGTCATGGGCCAGGCAAATAACTTCTGCATCTGCAATCATATTGCCGGTTCCAAAAACTTCTACACCAAACTGGTGAAACTGCCGCTGCCTTCCGGCCTGGGGCTTTTCGTACCGGAAGCAAGGTGTATTATAATAATACTTGGCAGGCTGTACATCCGCATATGCTTTGTGTTCTACAAAAGCACGGGCTACAGGAGAGGTACCTTCCGGTTTCAGTGTAATGCTTCTCTTGGCATAATCCTGAAAGGTATACATTTCTTTCTGTACAATATCCGTTGTATCGCCTACGCCCCGTGCAAAAAGTTCTGTATGTTCAAAAATAGGGGTTCTGATTTCTTTGAACCCGTATTTTGCACAGATATCTGCAAAAGCACGTTCTACATAATGCCATTTGTACACCTGTGCGGGCAATGTGTCTTTTGTGCCTTTTGGTGCATTGGTCAACATAGTTTCTACCTCCTGAATAAATTCTGTTCTTTTCGCTCTAGCATTTCTTCAATGCGCTCTATGTAAATCTGATAATTGGATACATTAGGGATTCGCTCCAGCCGGTTCTCCTCCGGATAGTAGACTTTTGTAATTCCTCCGGCTCCCAGGGCAAGAATGGTCTGTTCTTCTTCCATAATGCGGACATTGTAGACGCTGAGTGCATCCTCTCTGCAGTATCCGATGTTTTCTGTGTTCCCCGCCGTATGCTTCTGGCGGTATAAATAATAAGGTCTGTATCCTTTTTCTGTCAGAAGTTTTTTTGCCCCCTGCAGCATATTTTCTGTTTTTTGCGGTTCCCGATAGTGAAATCCTTCATCCATCTCTTTCAGTCGGGATGAACGTTTTACTGCCAGCGTATGAAGTGTGATGTTTTTTGGTTTCAGCTTTAGGACTTCTTTTAGTGATTTTTGAAAATCCTCTTCTTTTTCCTGTGGAAGACCTGCAATCAGATCAGCATTTACAACATCAATTCCCGCCCTGGCTGCTGCATCAAAAGCATCCCTTGTCTGCTGTACAGTATGAGATCTTCCGATTAGTTCCAGTGTTTTTTCTTGCATAGATTGAGGATTGATACTGATTCGGCCGATTCCGCATTTTTTAAAAAGGTTCAATTTTTCCAATGTAATGGTGTCCGGGCGGCCTGCTTCGATTGTAAACTCTTTAACAGTCGAAAGATCAAAAGATTGTTCAATACAAGAAAGCAGACGTTCCAGACGGCAGGTGTCCAGGGTGGTTGGTGTTCCTCCTCCAATATAAATGGATTCTGCAGACATCCCGGTCTCCTGCATTCTCTTCCCTGCAAAACGAATCTCTTGAAATAAAGCTGTAAGATACTGATCCATTTCTTCCTCTGTTGCCTGATTGGAAGTAAAAGAACAGTAAAGGCAGCGTGTAGGACAAAAAGGAATCCCGATATATATGCCTGCGGAATCAGGAGCCGGGGTGCCCAGTTGTTCTCTCTGATAATGGTACAGATCTAAAAGAAGATTAACTTTTTCTTCATTTACCAGGTACTGTTTTTTTAAAATGTCAGCAGCTTTCTGCTGGCTTCCCAGGCGGCGGCATAGTTCTCCTGCCAGCTTTACAGGGCGAATACCGGTAAGAATCCCCCACTTGGGCTTTCGGTCTGTATGAGCCGAAAGTGCATTGTAAAGCTGCCTTTTCACCTCATCCTTGTCCCCCCGGTATGTGAAAATTTCTGTGTTTTCCGGCACTTCACAGTGCTCGTCCCGATAGATACGATACTCTGAAGGTGAAAGAAAAAGTTTGATTAATTCTTCATATGGATTTATATTGTCGATATGTTCCAGTTTAAGGTCGTACAAATGGATTATTCTCCTTTTCGTAACCAATAGTAGTAGTTCCCATATGTCCCGGGAAAACCTGCATGTCATCAGAAAGGACATATAGTTTTGTGCGAATAGAGTCTGACAAATCGCTGAAAGAGCATCCCGGGAAATCGGTCCTACCTATGGAGGCACAGAACAGGGTATCGCCGCTGAATACTGCATTGCCTGTCACAATACACATCCCGCCGGGAGAATGTCCCGGTGTATGGAGGAATTTCAGCTCCAGATTTCCCACTTTCAGCGTATCTCCATCTTTAACTGTAATGTCCGGTGTAACTGTAACCGGACCTCCCATCATGGAGCTCATGTTCAGTCCGGGGTCTTCCAGCATAGGAACCTCTGCAGCATTTGCCACTACCTGCACATTGGGAAATTCTTCTTTGTGCTGGTTTACCCCTCCGATATGATCGCTGTGACCATGCGTCAGAATAATATATTCAATATCGATTCCTTCACTTGCGATTTTCTGTGTCAGCTGGGGATTATATCCGCCGGGATCTACAATAAAACCTTTTTTCGTAGTTTCGTCCTCTACTAAATACGTATTTACTGCCAGCGGACCGCTGGGCAGATTGGTGATTTTCATAATCCTTCTCCTTTTAATTTAAAACTCTTTTTTGCTGTCCAGCAAAATGGTGACCGGCCCGTCATTGTGAATCTTCACCATCATATCTGCCTGAAAGATTCCTTCTTCAACAGTCAGGCCCTCCTTGCGCAAAGCTTCCATAAAGTAATGATACAGCCGTTTTGCTTCTTCCGGTCGGGCAGCTTTTGTAAAGCTGGGCCGTTTTCCTTTTCTCGCATCACCCATCAGAGTAAACTGTGAGACAGCTAAAATCTGCCCGCCTATATCTTTGACAGACAGATTCATCTTTTCATCCTCATCTTCAAAAATGCGAAGCCCTGCGGCTTTTGAGGCAAGATATTCGGCATCTTTTTCCGTATCACCATCGGCTACGCCAAGAAGGATCATCAGTCCTTTTTCAATAGCGCCTGTTACTTTTCCATCTACCGTTACACTGCTTTCT
>CAUWJW010000148.1:0-6537 GCA_963558985.1 uncultured Clostridia bacterium
CAGCAGGTATCCAGTAATCAATCCTCCTTTTGCATTTCTCAGAATTCCTGCAAATCCAATGGCTCCAAAGGCAAAAAGATAATCTAAAAGCAACTGAACCGGATGAATCACATAAGGGCTGAACATCAAATCTGCAAGTCCTACACACATACCGGCCATAACGCCCCTTCTCACCCCAAAGAAGTAAGCGCACAGGGCAATAGGAAGCATCCCGAAAGCAGATACATCACCGCCCTGAGGCATGGGAAACAGCTTAATCTGTTTCAGCACCACTGCTAAAGCAACCAGCACAGCAGAAGCTGCCAGAACTTTGGCATCCGTCTTTTTTTCTCTTCCGGAGATCAGAACTCCGCAGAGCAGCAGAGCAATGGCCAAAACCACAACTACCTGCCCCAGTGAGGATGTAAAAAAAGTTTGTAATGACATAAAAAACCTCCTTTTTTTATTAGGAGGGGAACAATCACGCTTCCAAAACAGAAGTAATTTTCTTCCGTTTCGGAAATAAATTGCTTGCCTTCGCCGGCATTATCCGGATCAGGTCTTGAGGGTATAACCAAACGGTTTCTCTCAGCAAAAGCTCCCCTAGCACAATATTTCGACTTATTATATCATACAGATTACTCATAAGAAATACAAACATTTTCACTGAATAAGTACAGATAGGCTTCTTCTACTGTTTTTTCTCTTATTACTTCCAGCGCTTCTTTATAAATCCGAATCTGCCCCGCATAATGTTCTTTTAAGCGTTCCAGATTGGAATCCCTGTCCTTTTCATCTACATAGTTATTTTTATAATCAATCAGAATCAGCTTTCCTTCTTCTTCAAAGTAACAGTCAATCACCCCCTGCACCATAACTTCGGTTCCGTCTATTTCTTTAAGAAGATTAAACTCTGCTTCTTTAAACAGCTGTGATGCTGCAGCTGCCCGCTGTCCGATCTCGCTTTTGAAAAAGGCTTCTATTTTTTCACATTCTACAGCCTGAGCCTCTTCCGCAAGCAAAAGTTCTGCCTCTTCCATGGCTCTTACCTGTTTTTCCACATAGGCTCTGCCTGCACCTTCCCTTACTTGCTGCGCTGCCTGTTTAAAATCGATGCACTCCATCACCTTGTGCATAATGGTTCCCTTTTGCGCCGGAGTAAAAGATTTGCTTTCCTGCATAAACAACGGTCTCTTCAGTGCGATTCTTTCTTCATGCTCTTTCCCCATGCGATTTAGTTCCGTTACGGAGTATTTTGATTTTTTAAGCAGATCTTTCTGATTTTCATACCGGAAAGACAAACGTCTGTCAATTTCCTCATATCGTGCATCCGATTCTGCTTCTGAAAGATTTGACAGAAGCTGCCGTACCTTTTCCCGGTTCTGTCCCCGTTCTCTTTTTTCTGCAGTCATTTGGCTCCTGTCATGAATATGCACTTCCATACTTCCTTCCTCTGCAAGCGGCATAATGTAGTCCAAAAAGCAGTTTTTAGGGGAAGCCGGCTTCAGCTTTCCATTTTCCAGGTTTTTGCTTGTTCCCAACAGAATCAGCTGATCCATGGCTCTTGTAAAGGCTACATACAAAATTCTTATTTCTTCTTCCAGATCCTCCTGCCGCATTTTACGCTCAATTGCCGTCTGCATCCAGGTTTTCCGAAACCAGTGCTGCTGCGGTACTGATCTGGTAATTCCAATCCCCAGCTCCTTGTGGGCCAGGAAACCCTTGCCGGTCTGATTAAAGTTGAAGCGTTTTCCAAGCCCGGCCACCAGTACTACAGGAAACTCCAGCCCTTTACTCTTATGAATCGTCATAATCCTGATCAGGTCTTCCTTTTCACTGATGAGCTTTACCTGACCTGTAGAAATTTTTCGTTTTTCCAAAGCCTGGATATAGGCAAGAAACCCATAGATTCCTCCATATCCGGTTTCCTGAAAATCACGTGCTTTATCAGCCAGAGCCCGCAGATTCGCCTGTCTCTGCTGCCCCGCAGGTAAAGCTCCGCAGTAGGTATAGTAGCCGGTCTGCCACATAAGTTCCCAAATGAAAGATTCCAGAGAAAGTGCCTTCTCCATCTGCCTGTATTCTTCCAGCTTTTCAAACACCCTTTGACATTTTTCACGAAGGCAGTCATCTTCTCCGCTGCTGCTGTACTGCAAAAAAGCCTGATAATAAGAACCCGCTCTGCAGCTAAGGCGAATCCGTATCAGCTCTTCAATGGAAAAAGAAAAAACAGCTGAACGGAGTACACTTAACAGCGGGATATCTTGCTGCCTATTGTCTATAATCCGAAGCAGATTGAGAAACACTTGTATTTCAATGGTATCAAAATAACCGCTGCTGTCGTCGACATAAGAGGGCAGATCCATCTGGGTAAAAATTTCTTGAAAAACATCTGCATAATTTTTTGTTCCCCGCATCAGAATGACAATATCCCGTTTTGTAACGGGTCGCTCACAGTTTTTCTTTGTGTCAAAGATGGGCTTTCCAAGAATTTCTTTAATAATTTTCGCAGCCTGACAGGCTTCCAGCTGCGCATTTTTCATTTCTGCCACTTCTTCATCCAGTTCCATTTCCTCTGTGACTCTGCTGTCTATCACATGGAGCTCGCTTTTATAATTAAGAGGTCCCTCATAAGAAAGCCCCTGATGCAACGCTGCCGCATCACTGTAGTTTTTCATGATTTGACTGAAAATCCCGTTTACTGTATGTATGATGTTTCTCTTACTTCGGAAATTCCGGTTCAAATCAATCCTGGTGCTGCTGACCTGCTCCTCTTTTCCGTAAATATAATAACGCTCCTGAAAGATTTCCGGTTCCGCCAAACGGAATTTATAAATGCTCTGTTTAATATCTCCAACAAGAAACAGATTATTTTCCCTGCAAATCAGATTGATCAAAGTATCCTGCAGCACATTACTGTCCTGATACTCATCTACAAAGATGCAGGAAAATTTATCCCGGTATTCTCCCGCCGCTTCCTCATGCTCTAAAATCTCCAGCGCATAATGCTCAATGTCATTAAAGTCTACTAGGTTCTTCTCTTTTTTAGCCTGCCTGAAACCCCTGTCAAATTCCAGAATCAATTTCTCCAGATAATATGCTGCCGGATAGGTCTTCTGCAAGTCTTCCAGCTGCGCTTCCATGTCCTGCATAAAATACCGCTCTTTTAAGGAGGCAATCTGCTTCTTTGCTGTATCTCTGAGCAGTTTCATTTCATCTTTAATAAGATCGTAGTCTTCCTTTTCAGCCTTTAACGCACGCATGGTATTGGCCTTAAAGGAGGCAAGAAGTTTTGCTATACCTTCCATGTCTCCCTGTTCTGCCATGGTTTTCAAAGGCATCAGTTTCTGCAAATCCTCCTCTGCCTTCTGATAAATACTTTCAATTCCTGCTGTTTCTGCCAGATCCGCTGCCAGCTGAAAATTTTCAAGAATCTGAAAAACGCTGCTTTTTATATCATTTTTAATAAAATCCCCTAGCTGGCTCTCTTTGAAGCTGTCTAAGTCCATATTCAGATTTTGTACATGCTCGGACAGCCATTCTAAAGGATGCGGGATACTTTGAATAGTAGTATACAATTTCAGGATATTTTCTTTCAGTGAGCGTTCATTTCTGTCTGAAGCGTAGGCTTTTAAAAAATCAGTGAATTCCGGACTTCCACTTTCAAAGAGATCATGAAACAGCTGGTCTATAACCTCCCATTTTATAATCTCTACAGCCCCTTCATCACCAATCTTAAAGTTGGGTTCGATATCAGTCAGATAAAAATAGCGCCGTATTACTTCCAGTGCAAAAGAATGAAACGTGCTGATATTGGCGGTCTCTGCCAGATCCAGCTGTTTTTGCAGGAACTCTGAATCTGCAGCGTTCTCTTCAATTTCTTTGGTAATGGCTCTGATTAGTTTTTCTTTCATTTCAGATGCTGCCGCATTGGTAAAAGTGACAATGAGAAACTGATCCAGACTGATCTTATCTTCCAGAATCAACTTTTTGATACGTTCTACCAAAACGGCTGTTTTACCTGACCCTGCTGCTGCTGAAACCAGTATATTCTTATTTCGAAGCCGGATTGCTTCCTCTTGCTGTTTTGTCCAACTAACCATATTTCTCCTTCCGACGCTTTGTACAATTTAATTTCCGGGGATGATTTTTCTTTTCTTATAGTATACGATGAAATCTCTGTACCTGCAATGGCTTCAAAAATAGATAGGCACAGGAATTTTATTTTGCTATAATAAAAGAAGTAAATAACGTTGGAGGTTGCAACAATGAATACTTTTAAACGACCGACCATGCTGATGATTTTAGATGGTTTTGGTGAAAATAAGGATACTTACGGAAATGCTGTGGCTCAGGCCAACACTCCTGCTCTTGATCGAATTTTCAGGACATACCCGAAAACAACGCTGCAGGCCTGCGGACTTTCGGTGGGACTTCCTGAGGGGCAGATGGGAAATTCTGAAGTGGGCCATTTGAATATCGGTGCAGGAAGAATCGTGTATCAGGATCTTACCCGCATTACAAAGGCCATTGAGGATGGAACTTTTCAGAAGAACGAGAAACTGAACGAGGCCATTGAGCATGTGTTAAAAAATGACTCTGCCCTTCATCTTCTCGGGCTTCTTTCTGACGGCGGTGTTCACAGCCACATTGACCACCTGCTGGCGCTTATCGATCTGGCTGCCGAAAGAGGTGTGAAAAATATTTTCGTCCACTGCTTCCTTGACGGGCGCGATGTTCCCCCTCGCTGCGCCCTCACTTATATCCGCCGGCTGAATGCGCATATGCAGGAAATCGGTGCAGGCGCTGTATCTACCATTTCCGGCCGCTACTATGCGATGGATCGTGATAAGCGCTGGGAGCGTGTCCAGCTTGCCTATGATGCCATGACACTTGGAGAAGGTCTGCAGGCTGCTGATGCAGAATCAGCACTGCAGGCTGCTTACGACCGGGATGAGAACGATGAATTTGTAAAGCCGTCCTGCGTAGATGGCGGACATCCTGTTTCTGACGGAGATGCAATGATCATGTTCAATTTCCGCCCCGATCGGGCCAGGGAGATTACCCGCGCCTTTGCGGCAGATGAATTTGACGGTTTTGAACGCAAAAAAAAGATCCGGGATCTCTGTTATATCTGCATGACCCAGTATGATGCAGAGATGCCTAATGTTCAGGTGGCTTTCCCGCCGCAGACGCTTAAGGCTACTCTGGGCGAATACCTTGCGGATCTGGGTATGACTCAGCTGCGTATTGCGGAAACAGAAAAATATGCCCATGTGACGTTCTTTTTCAACGGAGGAGTGGAAGCGCCAAACCGGAATGAAGACCGGATTCTCATTCCGTCTCCGAAGGTGGCTACTTATGATATGCAGCCGGAAATGAGTGCTTACCAGGTTACAGATCAGGTCCTTGCGCAAATTAATTCTGAAAAGTATGATGTGATTATTTTAAACTTTGCCAATGCAGATATGGTAGGGCATACCGGTATTATGGAAGCTGCTGTGGCTGCTGTTGAAGCACTTGACAAGTGCGTTCCGAAAATTGTGGATGCGGTTCTGGCAAAAGACGGGCAGATTCTGCTGACTGCCGATCACGGCAATGCAGACAGTATGCTGGATGCAGAGGGAAATACAGTAACAGCTCATTCCCTCAATGAAGTTCCTCTGCTTCATATTGCAAAGGAGCCCTGCAGTCTGAAAGACGGAGGAAAACTGGCGGATCTTGCGCCAACACTTCTGGATCTTATGGGACTTGCCATTCCGGATGAAATGACAGGAAAAAGTCTGGTTAAAGACTGATTTTAAAAAAAATTTTGGGGGCATCTGCCCCCTTTTTTTATGCTGCTTTATTCTCCGTTGAGCAGCACTGCAGCTTCCTCGCCTGTCATGCCTACTGAAATGCCGAGAGCCTCTGCCTGCGGTGTCACTGCTTTGACCCTGTTTTCCAGGATCTCTTCAAAGGTACTCCCTCCTACAACAGCTGCAGCATCTCCGAATTTCTCTGCCGCTTCCTGATTGAGATATCCGCACATGATATACCCCTTTTCACAAAGAAGGATCAGCATAGTGGGATGTCCTTCCCCTCCCGGTGAGGGAATCCGAATTCCCTGCACGGCAGTTCCTTTTACCTTCAGCGTTTTAATTTCTGTCATGGTTCTTCTCCTTTTCTGCTCCAATCGATTTATTTTCTGTGTTTTTCCTTCCACTTGAGAATTTCTTACGGCCGTTCTTTTACAGCTTTTTCTCTGCCCTGCTCTGTATGCCGGCAGTCTGCTGCAAACTGCTAGGCCGCGTTTATACCGTCTACAGCTGCTTACATAATACCCCCTGCATAGCCTGCTCCTTCTCCTGCCGGAAAAATTCCCGTTACAGACGACTGCATATCCTTTCCTCTCAAAATGCGTACAGGGGAGGAACTCCTTGTTTCTACACCAATAAGAAGTGCTTCTGGATCATCAAAGCCCTTTAACTTTTTACCCAAATGAGGCATTGCCTCCTTTATTCCTTCCACTGCAAAGTCTGGAAGCGAGGCTGCCACCGGATCTTCTTTACCGCCAAA
>CAUWJW010000149.1:0-6505 GCA_963558985.1 uncultured Clostridia bacterium
CATATTTTGAATTTGATACTGTGAGAATCGATTTTAAGCTTCAAATTTGTAGCCTACCCCCCTTAAAGTGACAATATAGTCACGGTATTTTCCCAGATTGTTGCGTAAATTTTTAATGTGTGTGTCAATTGTACGATCATCTCCGAAAAAGTCGTAGCCCCAGATATCAGAAAGCAGTTTGTCTCTGGAAAGTGCAATATTTTTATTTTCGACAAGATAGAAAAGCAGATCATATTCTTTTGGAGTCAGTTCGATCTTTTCTCCATCTACGGTTACAGTGCGGGCTGCAATATTGATAGAAAGTCCGCCGAATTCTAAAATCTGAGGGGATTGAGAAGTACTGCCTTTTTTTCTGGCAAGAACTGCATTGACACGCGCCATCAGCTCTTTTGGACTGAACGGCTTGACCACATAGTCATCAATTCCCAGCTCAAAGCCAAAGAGCTTATCGTACTCCTCGCTTCTGGCAGACAGCATGATAATCGGAATATCCTTTATCTTTTTAATTTCCTTGCATGCAGAGAAACCATCCAGCTTGGGCATCATAATATCCATAATGATCAGGTCATAATCATTTAACTTACAAAGCCCGACCGCAGTCATTCCGTCGGCAGCCTCAGTTACTTCAAACCCGTTGAACTCAGAATACTCCCGGATGACCTCACGGATTTTCTGTTCATCATCGACTACTAATATCTTTGTCATACTAAAAACCCCTTCCTTACTTCTGCGATACAGAATACAAAAAAATTGTGATTTGTATGTGAAACTTTTGTAGTTATTGTATCATAACTTGCTTAAAAACTCATGAATTTTTGCTTGAAATTTATATTGACAGGTAAAAAACATTATGATAAAATTAACAATTAATTTACTTGACAGAATCACGGATGGTGACTTATACTTAATATTAGGTATAGACTGGAGGTAAGTATAATGTATGCCATAGGTGATAAAATCGTATATCCGATGCATGGCGCAGGTATTATCGAGAAGATCGAAGAGAAAGAAATTCTCGGTGAGATCAAACAGTACTATGTCCTAAAAGTGCCTTGCGGAGATATGAAGATCATGATACCCGTAGATAACAGTGAAGAAATAGGGGTAAGAAACATTATCAGCGCAGAAGAGATCAGTACAGTCATCGATGTACTGAAAGACTCAACTACAGAAATGTCTCACAACTGGAATCGAAGGTATCGGGAAAACATGGAGAAACTTAAAACCGGAAGTGCGACTCAGGTAGCAGAGGTTGTAAGAAATCTGATCCGGACAGAAAGAACCAAGAAGCTTTCTGCAGGGGAGAAGAAGATGCTTACCAGCGCACGGCAGATTCTGCGAAGCGAAATGGTTTTAGCAGGGGACATGGACGCAGCCAGTGCCGACACTCTTATTGACGAAGCTGTTTAATTTTTGGCTCCGTTAATAAGGCTGCGGGCCTTATACCGCACACAGGGGAGAAAGGGGGTGAGAGAATGTTAAGAAAGCTTATGAGAATTGTCTTTTCCATCGTAGGCGCCATAGTAGGCTATGGTGTATTTTTATTGGCAAAATTTCTGGTAGGAATTTCATCCTATGCAGATAAGATAGAACTTTCTGTTACACAGGAAATTTGTGTGGCTGCACTTTTTGCAATTATTTTCGGATTAATTTTTTTCAGACTGACCCCGACGCTGGGAAAACAGAGCAGCAAGGTTGCAGGCAATATAGAGACCGACCTGCAGAAGATTTCCACCAACGATTTAGTGATGGGAACCATTGGACTGATTGCAGGACTGCTGATTGCATCCCTGATCAGTAAGATTTATGCAGGAATACCGATTCCATTTCTGGCGGTAGTGCTAGATATTGCAACCTATCTGATTTTGGGATTTCTGGGTGTGGTGATTGCAACCAGCAAAGGCCCGGACATCCGGGCGGCGTGGATGAATACACGGAAAAATACAGCAGCAGGAGGAAAAACAAAAGGGAAGGGACATGATGCAACGCCCAAAATTTTTGATACAAGCGTAATCATTGACGGTCGTATTGCGGATATTATGAAAACCGGATTTATTGAGGGCACGATTGTGATTCCCGAGTTTGTACTGGTAGAATTAAGGCATATTGCAGACTCCTCGGATTCTCTTAAACGGAACAGAGGCAGACGGGGTCTGGATATCCTGAACAAAATACAAGGTGAATATGGAATTGAGATCTACAATACAGCATCGGAAAAATCTCTGGAGGAAATACCTGAGGTAGATGTTAAGCTGCTCAAACTGGCCCAGATTATGAATGGGAAAGTCGTGACCAATGATTTTAATCTTAATAAGGTGGCAGCCATCAAAGGTGTAGAAGTGCTCAATATCAATGAACTGGCAAATACGCTCAAGCCGGTGGTGCTGCCTGGAGAAGAAATGAACCTGTTCCTTGTTAAAGAGGGAAAAGAGCGAAATCAGGCAGTTGCTTATCTGGATGACGGAACCATGATTGTTGTAGAAGAAGGCAGACGTTATATAGGAAAAAACATACAGGTGCTGGTTACAAGTGTACTGCAGACTGCAGCAGGCCGTATGATTTTTGCAAAGCCGCATGTGAGATAAGGATAGCAGATGTACAATAACAAAAAGACAGCAGTGATTATTGCAGCAGCAGGGCTGGGCAAACGGATGGGAAGCAATATTCCCAAACAGTATTTAAAAATCGAAGGGGAGCCGATGCTCCTGAAAACCATCCGGGCATTTTGTGTCAATGAATACATAGACTACATATTTGTTGTTACAAACAGAGATTATGTGGATTTCTGTCTGAGCATGAAGGAAGAATATGGTCTTTCCAAAGTGATTTCTGTAATAGAAGGCGGGAAAGAAAGGCAGGATTCTGTTTATCGTGCACTTCAGGAAGTCAACTACTGCAAACCCGGGGCAGAATATGTTCTTGTTCACGATGGGGCAAGACCCTTTGTGAGTCAGGAAACCATTAACCATGTAGTGACTGCAGCAGCAGGCGTAGGCGCAGCTGTGGCATGTGTGCCGGTGAAGAACAGCATCCGTCAGGGAGAGGGGCTAAGCAGCCACAATATAGAGCGGAAACATTTATATGCAGTGCAGACACCCCAGGGCTTTAAAAAATCCATTTTAATGGAAGCGTATGAGAAGGCGTTTGCTGATGGGTATTACGGCACTGATGATGCCGGCCTGGTGGAATATATCGGACAGCCGGTAGAACTGGTGAAAGGACAATACAACAATATCAAAATCACAACGAAAGAGGATATGCCTATGGAAAGCAGGGTAGGAACCGGATTTGATGTGCATCAGCTGACAGAAGGCCGCCGTCTGATTCTGGGAGGCGTTGAGATTCCTTTTGAAAAGGGACTTTTGGGTCATTCCGATGCAGATGTGTTGATCCATGCGCTGATGGATGCGCTGTTAGGTGCAGCAGCACTGGGCGATATTGGGAGTCATTTTCCGGATACAGACAGACGCTACAAAGGAATTTCCAGTATGGAGCTGCTGGCAAAAGTGAAAAAGCTGCTTTGTGAAGAACAGTACAGAATCGGAAACATAGATATTACTGTGATGGCAGAACGGCCAAAAATAAAATCGCTGATTGGCGATATGAGGCGAAATATAGCAAAAGTACTGGAGCTGGAGGAGAGTCGCATCAGTATAAAAGCTACAACTACAGAGAGACTGGGGTTTGTGGGAAGAGAAGAAGGAATTGCAGCACAGGCAGTATGCCTGCTTTGCCGTTAGAAGAAAAAAGGAGATAAAGCAATCAATGAGACTATCAAAAATGCATTTAAAAACATTAAGAGAGGTACCGAATGAAGCAGAGATCCCAAGTCATATTCTGCTGCTTCGAACCGGTATGATTCGTAAGCTGGTATCCGGCGTGTACGGTTTTATGCCCCTTGGCTGGAGATCAGTCCGTAAGATAGAGGATATTATTCGGGAAGAAATGGATCGGGCCGGCGGTCAGGAGATTCACATGTCTGCAGTACAGCCGGCAGAACTGTGGGAGGAATCCGGAAGATGGTTTGCTTACGGACCGGAGCTGTGGAGACTGAAGGACAGAAACGGGAGAGACTTCTGCCTGGGGCCTACTCATGAAGAGATTTTTACCGACCTGATTCGCAATGACGTATCATCCTATCGCCAATTGCCGATAAATCTTTATCAGATTCAGACGAAATACAGAGATGAAGCACGTCCGCGCTTCGGGCTGATGCGGAGTCGTGAATTCATAATGAAAGATGCCTACTCCTTTGATAGAGATCAGGAGGGTCTGGATCAGAGCTATCAGGAAATGTATGATACCTATGATCGCATTTTTACAAGATGCGGGCTGGTATTCCGTCCGGTAGAAGCGGATACAGGCGCAATCGGAGGAAGCAATTCCCATGAATTTACAGCCTTATCGGAAGTGGGAGAAAGTGAAATTGCCTATTGTGAATCCTGCGATATGGCAGCAACTGTGGAGCGGGCGGCCTGTGTAGATGCAGCGGCATCAGATGCAGTACAGCTGCCGGTGGAAGAAGTCCATACACCGGGAACAAAAACGATTGAGGATGTGGCTGATTTTCTGGGAATCTCTCAGGAAGAAACCATCAAAGCGCTTCTTTTTGCAACTTATGATGAGGAAGGAAAAGAAAACGGTTATGTGGCAGCTTTTGTAAGAGGCGACAGAGAACTGAATATGACCAAGCTGATCAATGCACTGGGACTTCCGGAACATGCCATTGAATTTGCAGATGAAGAGAAGATGGCTGCCGCAACAGGCTGCGTGGGAGGCTTTACAGGACCTACAAAGCTTCATGACTGTACCATTGTAGTGGACAGCGAGCTGCCGGGACTGAAAAATCTGTGCGCCGGTGCATGCAAAGAAGATTATCATCTTAAAAATGTCAATTACGGAAGGGACTATGAAGGAGACATTATAACCGATATTAAAACCCTGAAAGAGGGCGATGCCTGTCCGGTATGCGGAGCACCGGTAAAACATGCCCGCGGCATTGAAGTGGGACAGGTGTTTAAGCTGGGAACGAAATACAGCGAATCCATGGGAGCAGTCTACAAAGATGAAAATCAGAAGGATCAGCTGATTGTAATGGGCTGCTATGGCATAGGCGTAACCAGAACTCTGGCTGCGATAGTGGAGCAGCATCATGATGAAAACGGAATCATCTGGCCAATGTCAGTGGCACCGTATCATGTCATTATTACTGTGATGAAGCCCGAAGATGAAACGCAGAGGGAAGCTGCAGAACGGATATACAAAGAATTGGGAGCTGCAGGCGTAGAAGTTCTGCTGGATGATCGTAAAGAACGGCCGGGCGTTAAATTCAAAGATGCAGATTTGCTGGGAATTCCTGTCCGCATTACTGTAGGGCGGGGTGCTTCTGACGGCCTGGTGGAATATAAATTACGAAGAGATGCCGAGAAAGAAGAGCTTTCTGTTGACGAAGGGATTGCACGTGCCATTTCTGTGGTCAATGCGGAAAAGTAAAGACGGAATAGATAGAGGTCAGTAATGAAGGAAAGCAGGAAAGCGGCAGTCAAAGAGCATGCGAGCCTATTTTGGGAGTTTTTTAAGATAGGGCTGTTTACAATCGGAGGAGGGATGGCTATGCTGCCTCTGATTCAGCAAGTGGCAGTGGAAGACAAAAAATGGCTGGAGGAGGAGGAAATGATAGACTGTCTGGCTGTGAGCCAGGCCCTCCCCGGCGTGATTGCAATCAACAGTGCCACCTATATAGGCAAACGCAGACAGGGAATTACAGGTTCACTGGCAGCCACCCTTGGAGTAATCGCTCCCTCCTTTCTGATTATATTGGCGGCGGTTGCTCTGCTGGGAACCATCGGAGAGAATTCCCGTATTGAAGGTGCATTTATCGGGATCAAAGCAGCAGTCTGCGGCCTGGTAATCATCTCTGCCTGCAGGCTGGGAAAGCAAGTTTTAAAGAAACCTTTTCAGTGGATTTTGGCAGCAGCAGCCTTTATTGCAATTGGAATTGCAGGCCTGACAGCTCTTTGGGCCATTGTGGGAGGTGCGGCTACCGGAGTTATAATCCTTATAGCCGGGGAAAGCAGGAGGAAAAAGCAATGATCTATCTGTATCTTTTCACAATGTTTTTCCGCATCGGCATTTTCAGCTTTGGAGGAGGGCTGGCAATGCTGCCTCTTATCTTTCAGAGCGTACAGGATTTTGGGATTATGACAGCCGGAGAATTTTCCAATCTGGTGGCTCTGTCACAAGTGACTCCCGGACCGATCGCAGTTAATGCAGCGACCTATGTAGGACTCAACTATGGCGGACTTCCGGGGGCAGCTGCTGCAACGCTGGGTGTATGTCTTCCTTCTTTTGTGCTGATGCTTCTTGTAATGAAATGCATGGAAAAATTCAAAGAAAGCAAGGGTATGGAAGGCGCATTTTTGGGAATCCGCCCGGTAACTGTAGGCTTAATCGCTGCAGCGGTCATTTTTGTCTCAGATACTGTATTGGTAAAGGGGCAATTGCT
>CAUWJW010000150.1:0-6500 GCA_963558985.1 uncultured Clostridia bacterium
ATCAGCTAGCGTCTCGTTCATAATATAATCTTTATGCGCTTCCACTGCTGATGCTACCTCATCATCTGCACAGATTTCAATGCGGATACGATCCATCATTTCAAAGTCGTTTTGCTTTCTCAGCTGCTGTACTTTGGAAATCAGTTCTCTTGCAAGACCTTCATCTACCAGCTCTTTTGTAAGAGTCGTGTCCAAAATGGTGAATACATTGTTCTCCATAGCAACAGCAAACCCTTCCTTTGCACTGATACGCATATCTACCATATCTGCTGTAATCTCTGTTTCTTCTCCATTCAGTTCCAGTATCATCTTACCGTCTGCTTCCAGCTTGCCTACTGCAGCAGCGGCGTCCGCTTTTGCCAGAGCTCCGCCAAAGGCTTTAATATTTTTCCCCAGCATTGGTCCTGCCACCTTAAAGTTCGGCTTCAGGCTGTAATTCATATACTGATCCAGTTCCTTTTCAAAGACCACCTTTTTCACATTCAGTTCTTCCATAATAAGCGGCGTCAAATCCCCGATCAGTTCTTCATATTTTCCATCTACCAGAATCTCAGACAGCGGCTGACGCACTTTGATTCTTTCCTTCTCTCTGGTGCCTCTGCCAAGTCCCACAAGGTCACGAACCAGATCCATACGTTCTTCTGTCCGCTCATCCATCAGAGACTCATCTGCTTTCGGGAAGTAGGCAATGTGTACAGATTCCTCTCCGGTAAGATTCACATAAATCTCATCTGCCAAAAACGGTGCAAATGGTGCAATCATCTTGGAAACACCTACCAGAATCTCATAAGTGGTCACATATACTGATTTCTTGTCCTCATTTAATTCTTCGCCCCAGAAACGTCTTCTTGCCCGGCGGATATACCAATTTGACAAATCTTCTATTACAAATTCCTGAATCTTTCTAACCGCTTTCATGTGATCGAAATGATCCATTTCATCTGTAACCTCTTTGATCAGTTTATTGTATTTGGAAATGATCCATCTGTCCAGCTCCGGACGTTTGCCGTATTCTACTGTGATTTTGGACGGGTCAATGGCATCCTGATTGGAGTACAGCACAAAGAAATTATATACATTCCTTAATGTGCCGAAGAATTTGCTCACAATCTCAACTAACCCTTCCTCATCAAATTTAGTCGGTGACCATGCCGGAGAGACATGAAGCAGATACCATCTGGTTGCATCTGCGCCGTATTTATCAAACAGTGCAAACGGATCAACCGTATTGCCCCTGGACTTACTCATCTTCTTCCCTTCCTTATCCAGGATCAGATCATTTACCAGTACATTCTTATACGGTGCCTTTCCTTTGATAAAGGTGGAAATAGCCATAAGTGAATAGAACCATCCTCTCGTCTGGTCAATACCCTCGCAGATAAAATCTGCCGGGAACATTTCTTCATCAAATTTCTCCTTGTTTTCAAAAGGATAGTGCTGCTGGGCAAACGGCATAGAGCCACTGTCAAACCAGCAGTCCATTACTTCTGGGATACGGCTCATGGTCTTTCCGCATTCCGGACAGGTCAGATGCACATCATCCACATACGGTCTGTGCAGTTCGATGCTTTCATCAATATTTTCCTGCGCTTTTTCCGCCAGCTCGGCTCTGCTTCCGATGCATTCCAGATGTCCGCACTCACAGCGCCAGATTGGAATTGGTGTTCCCCAGTAACGGTTTCTGGAAATCGCCCAGTCCTTTACCTCCTCCAGCCAGTTTCCAAAACGCTTTTCTCCTACAAAATCCGGGAACCAGTTCACTGTATTGTTATTTTCCACCAGCTGATCCTTCAGCTTGCTCATTTCAATATACCAGCTCGGCTTTGCATAATAAACCAGCGGTGTGCCGCATCTCCAGCAATGCGGATAGTTGTGCACAATCTTTTCTTTTGCAAAAATCTTGTTTTCTCCTGCCAGCCATTTAATAATATCAATATCAATTCCGTCTTCCATAACAAAACGGCCTGCCCATGGAGTTTCTGTATATTTTCCTTCCTCATCTACAGGATTTACTACTGGAAGATCATAGCGGCGGCCTGTCTGATAGTCATCTTCACCAAAGGCAGGTGCAGTATGAACAATCCCGGTACCGTCTTCGATCGTAACATAATCTGCACAGGTTACGAAAAATGCCTTCTTTTCAGGTTTGATAAATGGCATCAGCTGTTCGTATTCTATATATTCCAGGGCTTTCCCCTTCATTTCTTCCAGGATTTCATAATTGTCCGCCTCCAGCACTTTATCTGCCAGAACCTTAGCCACATAGAAAATATTACCTTCTTCCTGGCCTGCTGTCATTTTCACCTTCACATAATCCACATCAGGGCCCACTGTAAGGGAAACATTAGATGCCAGCGTCCAAGGCGTAGTCGTCCATGCCAGGAAATATTCATCGGCATCTTTTCTCTTGAATTTTGCCGTAATCGTATTTACTTTTACTTCTTTATAGCCCTGTGCCACTTCGTGAGAAGCCAGACCTGTTCCGCATCTCGGGCAGTACGGCAGAATCTTGTGTCCCTCATAGATCAGTCCTTTCTTAAAGAACTCCTTCAAAATCCACCAGCCCGTCTCAATGAAGTTGTTGTCCAGTGTGATATATGGGTTGTCCAGATCAATCAGATAGCCCATACGCTTTGTCATTTCCCGCCACATGCTTTCATAAGTGAATACAGACTCCCTGCACTTTTCATTGAACTCTTTGATGCCGTACTTTTCAATGTCCTGTTTTCCACTCATTTTCAGCTGTTTTTCCACTTCAATTTCTACAGGCAGGCCGTGAGTATCCCATCCAGCCTTTCTCTTTACTTCAAATCCCTGCATGGTCTTGTAGCGGCAGACGGAATCTTTCAGTGTTCTGGCAATAACATGGTGTATTCCGGGTCTTCCATTGGCTGTCGGAGGCCCTTCATAAAATATAAAGGAGGGCTGTCCTTCCCTTGTTGTTACACATTTGTGAAGAAGATCTTCTTTTTCCCACTGGTCTGCCTGTTCCATCTGCAGCTGCGCAATGGGTTTTTCTGATAAGTTTTTAAACATCTGTCTTCGGTTCCTTTCTTTACTTTCATACTAAAAATCCCCGATCCTCCGAAATGGGGATCAGGGACGATAAATTACCGCGGTACCACCCTGGTTGCAGGCCGCAGCCTGCCTCTTCATTTGGGGTCTAAGGCTCCAAAGTGATCTTCACATCCGCTTCACCAATGTCCTCTCAGCTGCAGACATTTCTCTGTAAGGCTCTTACACGGGGCTACTGTCTTTATCATCGCCTTGCTTTACTATTTAGATACGTTGTTATTCTATCCGCTCTCATGAATAAAGTCAAGAGAGAAATCATGATGAAAGCACTTCCTTTTTTGTTTTAAACCCTTTTCCTATATGAAAATAGATCAGGCACAAAACAATAGACAGACAGCTGGCCAGAGGCGGCACATATCCCATCTCAAGCAGCGTAATGCCCGGCAGCCGGCTGAGGAAATAAGATACAGGCACTCGAATTCCAAAAGTTGCCGCCAGACTGTGACACAAGGAAAATACAGAGTATCCGCACCCGCTGAAAAAAGAGTTCATACAGAAAATCAGCGCCACCAGCATACAGTCGATAGTATAATTTCTCAAATATAGCCCTGCCTGATAAACAACTGCCTCATCTGTACTAAAAAGAGAAGGCAGCGCCTGAGGTTCAGCCTGGCAGAAAATCCACACAAAAAATCCGAAAACAAAAGACAAAGCTACTGCAATCCACAGGCTTTTCTTTGCCCGATCCATTCTGCCTGCACCTACATTCTGTGCTGTCATAGCCGCTACTGCAGATGCAAAAGATGTAGGTACCAGCATCGCAAATACAATAATTTTTTCATCAACACCCACAGCAGCTGAAGCCACCAGCCCCATTGTATTAATAATCGCCGTAATAATCAGAAACGAAATATTCACAAGAGCATCCTGCAAAGCAATCGGACTTCCAATTTTCAAAATGCGAAGCGCCTGACCGCCGTGAAAACCGATAAAATGCCTCTCAAAAGGCACAGGAAGTCCTTTTTTTATCATATAAAAAATTGCGGCTGCAAAGCTGATTCCCTGAGCAGCTACAGTAGCTGCAGCTGCTCCTGCTGCTCCCATATGAAAGACTGCCACCAGCAGAAGATCCAGTCCGATATTGATAATGCATGCCAGTGTGATAAAATACAGCGGCGATTTAGAATCTCCAAACCCTCGGAAAACCCCGCTCACTCCATTATATCCTACAATAAAAGGGACTCCCAGAGAACAGATGGTAATGTAGTGAATTGTATAATCAAATGCCTCAAGAGGCGTCTGCATAATGACTGTAACAGGCTTTACCAAAAGGAGCATCGCAGCTGTCAGCACCACCCCTATTACCAGAAACAGGGCGACCAGGTTGCCCACAGCAAATCCTGCCGCTTTTTTCTTCCGTGCTCCTACATACTGACCGATGACCACGGTACCACCAGTGCTGATCCCAAGAACAATTCCCGTAATAGTCTGCATCACCTGTCCTCCGATGGCAACTGCAGAAACACCTGCCGAATCA
Organism: uncultured Clostridia bacterium; assembly: GCA_963558985.1. Classification (GTDB taxonomy): domain Bacteria; phylum Bacillota; class Clostridia; order Peptostreptococcales; family Anaerovoracaceae; genus Hominibacterium. The sequence goes on from CAUWJW010000150.1 coordinate 4,553, forward strand.
GCAAATTGTCCTACGACCACCAGATCCACCGCCCCATAAAGCGCCTGCAGGATACTGGCCAGCAAAAAAGATGCTGCAAAAGTAAGCAGTGTGGGTAAAATTTTTCCTTCAACTAATGCTCTCTCTTTTTCCATCCTTCCCCCTTGTCTGAAACGCCCTCTATTCGATGTGCTTTATTTCTTATATGGCCATTTTTCAATAAGCTGCGGCAGAATCTCATACACATCTCCTACAATCCCGTAATCCGCCGCCTTAAAAATCGGCGCTTTTGGATTCTTATTAATGGCAACAACAGCAGCGGATCCTTTCATACCGGCCAGATGCTGATTCATTCCGGAAATTCCGCAGGCAAAGTAAAGATCCGGCGCTACCTTTCTTCCTGTCAGCCCTACCTGTATCTCTTCTTCTGCCCATCCCATAGCAACAGCACCTCTGGAAGCACCCATGCTTCCTCCTGTAGCTTCTGCCAGGTCTTTTATAAGCTGCAGTTCCTCTGTCCGTTTGAATCCTCTGCCGCCGGAACAAATGATTGTATCTTTTTTCACATCTTTGAGTGCTGCAATCAGTTCCTCTGCTCCACTGCACATAACAACAGGCTCTTTTTCTGTCTTTGCCTTTTTCTTTCCGGCAAAGAGTTTCCCGGAAATAACCAGCTTCATTACTTCTGAGGTTCCTTCGTATATCTGCGTAATCTTCGCATCACGCATATACCGTTCAATAGGCAGATCTTTGATATAACCGTAGCCTCCGTGGAACTGAACGGCTTTCACAGTTACATCCATAGCTGTGGAAGAACAGGACAGCTTAGCTTTAGCCGCAGATTCTGTTGTTTCCGGCAGTCCCATCTCACGGATATAAGCTGCTTTGTACAGAAGCAGTCTTGAAGCGTCAATACGTGTTTCCAATTCTGCCATTTCAAATGCCATTGCCTGAAAACCGCTGAGCTTTTTGCCAAACTGTTCCCTGTGCTGCATATATGCAACTGTCTTATCAAAGGCGCCCTGCGCAATTCCCAGCGCCTGAGCCGCAATTCCCAGACGGCCTACATCCAGAGAAGTCATCGCTACTTTAAAGCCTTTTCCCAGCTCGCCCAGCAGATTTTCTTTCGGAACTCTACAGTCATCAAATACCAGTTCAGAAACAATGGAGCCTCTGATTCCCATTTTATCTTCTGTCTTTCCTTTGTAAAATCCCGGCATGCCTTTTTCTACAATAAAGGCGCTGATTCCTTTCGTTCCCTTGGACTGATCAGTCATTGCCATAATTACATATACATCAGCAATTCCACCTCCGGAAATGAACATTTTAGTTCCGTTCAAAAGGTAGTAATCACCCTTATCTTCAGCAATGGTCTGCTGCATAGCTGCATCGGTACCTGCATTTGGCTCTGTCAGACCGAACGCGCCGATTTTTTCTCCCTTCAGAAGAGATGGAAGATATTTTTGCTTTTGTTCTTCCGTCCCATATGTGAAAATAGGCCAGCAGCACAGAGCATTGTGTGTCTGAACGATTACACCGTGGGAAGGACAGATCTTTGAAATTTCTTCTACCGCCATGACATAGGTAATATAATCCAGCCCTGCTCCGCCGTATTCCTTTGGAAAAGGCATACCCATAATTCCCATTTTGCCCAGTTTTTTTACAGTATCCATCGGATACTCTGCTTCCCGATCCATCTTGTCCAGGATAGGCTCCAGTTCCTTCTCGCCAAATTCCTTCAGCATTGCTTTCATTTCCAACTGTTCTTTTGAATAACTAAACTCCATGATTTCCTCCTATTACATCTTCCATGGTATACAGATCTTTTTTCTGTTTTACGATAAAGACTGCCGCATCGCAGGCTCCTGTCGCATAACAATCCCAATTATAGGCATGATGAGAGATTTCCATAATTTCTCCCATGCATCCAAACAATACTTTGTGGCTGGATGGCGTATCCCCTGCTCTC
>CAUWJW010000151.1:0-6493 GCA_963558985.1 uncultured Clostridia bacterium
ACAAAGGTAACTATTCAGAGCAGTGCATATAAAAATCTGGTTCACAGTCTCAATGAAGAACTGGATATTTTTGAAACGCCGTGCCCTGCATTTGTTCCTCTCATTGAAGAAGGAATCATACAAAATGATATTATGGATCTGACTATTAAATATTACATGGATGATTTTATTCTGGAAAACCGTCTTGATACAGTAGTTTTGGGATGTACCCACTACCCGCTGATTCGTTCCAATATTAAAAGGATGTATCCGGGGCTGCGGATTATCAACCCTTCGGAAGAGATTGTCCATAGTATCAGAAAAATATTGACAGAGCAAGATATGCTGGCAGGAAATTCAGAGTTTGAGAATGTGTTTTATGCCAGTGACCTTTCAGAAAACTTCGTTAATATGATTGACCGCATCTTCCATGAAGAAGAGGTAAAGGTCAAATTTAAAAACCTGGATCTGGAAGATATGGAGGAAAGCGGAAAATGAATTTACAGACACTGTTAGAGTATTTAGATCTTGAGGAACCGTCCCAGTTTGAGTATTTTGAGAACCTGGCAGATTTGACAGAGGCTGATGAGGAGATTATGCCGGAAGCTGTCTGCCCTCTTTTTGAAGGTGTGGACATGGAGATATTCAGTAATCTGCTGGAAGATTATTTTGAAGATATGCTCGGTGCTGTGCCGGAAGATGAAATGGAGCTGTATACGCTTCTGGACTCTGTGAAGCTGGCGCTTATGGGGCTGGCAAGAAATCTGGAGGAGGAAAAAGATCTGGTTCTGCTTGCTGATGAGTTCTGCCGTTTTCGCAACTGGTATTCACTTACGCCTGCAGTCTGGGTGAAGGGACTTGAAGAACAGGACAAAGCAGTATCACTGCGGGATGCACTTACTCTTCTTCGTATGGAAAATCTGGGAGGCGAAGCTTATGAGTACTCCTTTGATTATGCTTTAGATTTTCAAATGGATCAGTATACCATGACTTTTGCGGATTTGATTCGGGAAGAACAGCAGGAAGGTGTAAACGGCGAGGAAGCAGAGGAAGAACCGGGGATGCAGGACTTAGACATTCCGGGAATTGAATATACAGACCGCATATTTACACCTGAAAAACTTCACTAGCACCAATTGGCAAAGACCTGCATAATATGAAGAAAACAAATTATATTATGGAGGTAGGCGCAATGGATGAAAGAGAATGCTGTGAAAGAGAATGTTTGAGAGACTGTAAAGAAAAGTGTTTTGAGGAATGTTATTGTGATAATAACAATGGCGGACATATTATCTGGATTCTGATCATTCTTTACTTATTGTTCTGCAACAATAACAATGGTCATGGAAGAGGAGGCGGACTTTTCGGCGGCTTGTTTTAAGCAAGAAGAAGAGCGTCAAGAGCTGGACTGCTGTACCGGTGCAATGCTGTGCCGGTCGGCAGTTTTTTTTTACGGTGACCAATCATTAAATTTTATTTAAGGTTTTTCATTTTCCTTCCAAAGATTTCAGCAATGTGATAAAGTAAAAAAAGAAGTGTATTGCTGAAGTAAAGTTAAGTAGAAAGAGGAAGGAAGGTATTTTTTTTGATTCAGTTAAAAAATGTGTCTAAGTTCTACTACAGCAAAGGGATGATTGCCAGTGGATTTACCAAGGTGAACCTCACCTTTGATGTAGGAGAATTTGTTGTTATTACAGGAGAGTCGGGAAGTGGCAAAACAACCCTTCTCAATGTTATTTCAGGACTGGACTCCTATGAAGAAGGAGAACTTTATATCGAAGGAAAAGAAACCAGTCACTATCTTGCCTCGGACTTTGAGGAATACCGTAAAAAATATATCGGAAATATTTTTCAGAATTTTAATCTGGTGGGAAGCTATACGGTCTATCAGAATGTAGAACTCATACTGCGCATCAATGGATATACCAAGGAAGAAATGCAGGAAAAGGTTTCTGTTATCTTAGACCGGGTCGGGATGTCTGAGTATGCGAAGACTAAAGTGTCGAAGCTGTCCGGGGGACAGAAGCAAAGAGTCGCTATTGCAAGGGCGCTGGCTAAGGAAACGGCAATTGTAGTAGCAGATGAGCCTACGGGAAATCTGGACAGTGAGTCGGCAGAAGGAATCGTGCAGCTGCTTTATGAGATTTCAAAAGACAAACTGGTCATTGTAGTTACCCATAATTATGATCAGTTTGCCCCTTATGCAACGCGAAAAATCAAAATGCATGATGGCAAAGTAGTGGAAGATGAAATGAGAAAGAAGCCGGCAGCTGTTTTGCCGGAGCATGCAGATTCCGGTGTTCTTTCGGGAAATCTGTCTGTTGGAAGTAAGGTCAGGCTGGGGCTGCGTAATACGTTCAATATCCTTCCTAAATTTCTCTTGCTTCTGACAGTCTATCTGTTTATTGTTCTTTCGGTGACTTCAGAATATACCACATTAAAAAACAGCGATGAAGAAGCTGCTAAGCTGGGGTATAACGATTATTTCTTTAATTACAGCGAAGACAGAATCGTTTTAAAAAGATCTGATGGAAAAGCTTTTTCCGGGGAGGACTATAACAGATTGAAAAACACTGCCAATGTGAAGTCTGTAGTGAAAGAGGATATTCTTCTGGATCAGATGCTTTATATGGAAGACGAAGAGTTTGCATATAATGCTTTTCCTAAAAATATCGAGGACTTTTATGGAGAACTGACAGCAGGAAGGATGCCCGGAAAAAACAACGAAACAGTCCTTTCCGGACCGGAGGATGACTATTTTCTCCTGCCGGAAAACAGAGACCGGATTCTAAACCGGACTTTTACGATTACAGATGATGACGGACAGAAAATAAAAGTAAAAGTAGTAGGAATTGCCGCAGAAGAAAAAACGGAGCTTTTATACTCCTATGGGGGAACCCTTTATTTCTCCTCTGCTATGATGGAAAAAATGAAGCGAAATGCTTACGGTAGTACAAGCAAAGTGACAACTGTTGTCAATGATAATGCACTGGTCTATGAAATGGGAGGGCAGTACTATAAGCCTGCAGCCAGCAGTAAAGTAGAGCCCGGGAAAGCCCTTGTGTCAGAAGAGATGAACGGATACTTTGAAAAAGGCAAAGCAAAAGACCAGAAAGTTTCTATGACAGCAGAAAATATTTTTTACAAAAGGACGATATCTTTAGATATTTCGGATACTTACAATAAGAAAGATTTCACTTCAAAGACCGGACTTAAGGATTTTGAGAAAAATGACGGAACCATTTACATCAATAAAACGGATTATAACAAACTGTTTAAAGCATCCGATTATCAGGTATCTGTTTATCTGTCAGATATGAAGCATGCTGACGGGACGATAGCAGAGCTTAAAGGAATGGGCTATGTGCCTTTAGTATTAAAGGATACGCTTATGAATGGCGGAAATGAGCTGCTTTCTATTATCAAGGTGCCGATGGCCGTTGTTATGACAATTGCGATTTTCTTTATTGCTTACTTTGTGATACAGCTTATATTAAAATCCAGATCTTCCTATTTCAGCATTTTGAGAATGCTGGGTCTCTCAAAGAAAAATCTGCGCAGAATTTTGGATGTAGAGATGTTTGCTGTAATCAATATTGCTTATGGAATTTTTCTGATTTTTGCTTTTTTGGTGCACAGGCAGATAATTGGCGTGGAATATTTGAAGGTACTGATCGAATATCTGCAGATTTCAGACTATGTGATCTTGTATGGGGTTCTGGTTCTGATGTCTTATCTTATATCCGGAAAATTTGCCCGGAAGCTGTTTAAAAAGACGGCGATGGGATCTTACAGAGAGGAGGCATAAAAGATGGTCAGACTGGAACAGGTAAATAAATATTTTAATAAGAGAAAAAAGAATGAACTTCATGTAATTGATGATACTTCTCTGGAAATGGGATCATCCGGGCTGGTAGCACTGCTCGGACCGTCTGGATGCGGAAAAACAACATTGCTTAACGCTATAGGAGGCCTGGACAAAGTAAACAGCGGGAATATTTTTATCAACGGACAACGCATTACACGAAGAACCTCAGGTCGTATTGACCGGATTCGGAATTTGAATGTGGGATATATTTTTCAGAACTACAATCTGGTAGATAATATGACCGTTTTTGATAATGTAGCCATTGCGCTGAAGATGATCGGTGTAAAAGATAAAGAGGAGATTCGGGAAAAGGTGCATTACGCACTGGAAAAAGTGGGGATGTACCGTTATCGGAACCGGTATGCGGATATGCTCTCAGGTGGTGAACGTCAGAGAGTCGGTATTGCAAGAGCCATTGTGAAGAATCCGGCAATTGTCATTGCCGATGAACCTACAGGCAATCTGGACAGCCGAAATACCATTGAAGTTATGAATATTATCCGCTCCATATCTGAAAGCAAGCTGGTAATTTTAGTGACACATGAAGAAAAGCTGGCAGATTTTTATGCTTCCAGAATCATTCGGATCCGGGATGGAAGGGTGATTTCCGATGAGGTTAATGACCATGGAGAAGATTTGGATTACCGGCTGGAGAACAATATTTATTTAAAGGATATTAAGGAACACAAAAGGCTGGATACAGATTCCTACAAAATCGATTTTTATAATGAGAGCAAAGAGCCTGTTGCACTGAACATTGTAGTTCGCAGAGGGAATATTTATATTCAGGCAAAAGAAGACAACTGCAGGGTAGAGGTAGTAGATGACAACTCCAGTATCCGGATGGTGGATGATCATTACCGGGAAATGACAAAAGAAGAATCTTTAAAAAACAGTTTTGATCCGGAGAAGCTGGAAGTTCGGGGAAAACGCAGATATACATCCATCCTGAATCCTTTTACAATGATCAGAAGAGGATTTAAAACCATATTTAATTATCCCATCCTGAAAAAGATCCTTTTGTTTGGGTTTTTGATTACCGCTATGTTTATCACTTATGCAGTGAGCAATATCTTCGGGGTACTGGATATTACAGATGATGAATTTGTAACGGCAGATAAATCATATCTGACGATTGTAAGTAAAAACATCGATACTGATACTTATGAGAAATATGAAAAAGATGACAGGTTTTCCTATATCATGCCGGGAGATTCCACAATTGTTTTCGAGATGCCTTACAAGGACTACTATCAGTTTCAGGAGGCATCGGCCGGAATTACAGGTTCCCTTTCTGATTCAGAGAAGCTGCAGCCTTCGGATATTAAATATGGAAGACTTCCGGAAAATAAGAGAGAAATTGCAGTGGATAAAAAGGTATTGAAGACAGCCATAGAAGATTATGGAACGAAAATGGCAGGCCTGGCTTCCCCCCGTGATTTTTTAGGCAAGACAGTTACAGTGCCTAATATGAAAGACCGAAAGATAGTAGGAATTACAGACAAGTCCAGCCCGTGTATCTATGCAGAGCAGGATACTTTTATCAACCTTCTTTCAAATGCACCCAAAGAAGTTGCCTATGGTGAGGCAGAAACGCAGCAGGAAGAAACCATTCTTTTGGATTACCGCCTGAAAAAGAAACAGGTTGCCCTGGAAAAAGGTGAGTGGCCTAAGAAGGTATATGAAGTGCTGGTTAATGAAAACAATAAAGAAGAAATGCCTCTTAATAAAGAGATTGACCAGAAGGTAAACGGCCATAAACTGAAGGTGACAGGGTATTACAGCGATCAGGAAAACAGCAGCTTTCTGCTGGTGAGTCCAAAGACTGTAAAATATGATTTAATCAAAAAAAGTGCAGATATTACTGTATGTCCAGAGGATAAAACAGCTGCCGCCGCCTATCTTCAGGAAAAGAATGTAAATGTGAAGGATCCGTATAAAGAGAGCAAAGAAGAATATAAGAAAGAACTGTGGGCTTCTGTACGCTCGTCTCTGATTATGGCAGGCGTAATACTTGCAGCATCTTTTATTGAGATTTTTCTTATCATCCGTGCTTCCTTCCTGTCAAGGGTAAAAGAAGTAGGGGTTTACAGAGCCATTGGTGTAAAGAAGGGAGACATTTACAAAATGTTTCTTGGCGAGATACTGGCTATTACAACCATAGCAAGTATGCCGGGATTTTTGTTCATGGCATATATTTTAAAGAAACTGTCTGGATACACCCTTTTTTCTAATATGTTTCTGGTGTCGCCTGCAATGATTGTCGTATGTATCATTTTGCTTTACGGGTTTAATCTGGTGTTTGGTCTGCTTCCGGTATTTGGGACTATGAGAAAACGTCCTGCCGCCATTTTGAGCAGGACGGATATTAACTGATTTTAGACAAGGTGAAAAAATGGAAGAAAAGAAATGTTTTGATGTATTTAACAATCACGATCGTTTTGGATTTCCTGCCGGAATCCACAGGATTACAGCAGGAAAGGGCGGTGAGTCTATTCTGATTTGCGGAGAGGAAAAAAATGTACTGCTGGACTGCGGTATGGCCTATTGCGGACCGGAACTGACGGAAAATCTGAAACAAACCTTAAAGGCAGAAACGTTGGATATTATCCTCCTGAGCCACAGCCATTATGACCATATCGGAGC
>CAUWJW010000152.1:0-6460 GCA_963558985.1 uncultured Clostridia bacterium
TCTGGGAACAGCCGCAGCATTGTATCTGGGATGGACAAGCGTTTCCAATGCTATGCACATTATGGAGGGCTATCTGCCGATGAAGCACTGCGTGATTTGGGGAGCAGTCTGTATTCCGTTTCTGATCACCGGACTTTATTCCATTAAACATACGGTTTCACAGCACCGGAAGACACTTCTCCTTCTGGTGATGATGGGAGCCTATGTCTTTGTACTGTCGGCACTAAAGATACCGTCAGTTACAGGAAGCAGCTCCCATCCAACGGGAACGGGACTTGGCGCCATCCTCTTCGGGCCAGCTGCTATGTGCGTACTGGGGCTGATTGTACTCATCTTTCAGGCATTGCTTCTGGCTCATGGAGGACTTACTACGCTGGGTGCAAACACCTTCTCCATGGCTGTTTCCGGTCCATTCCTTGCCTTCGGGGTGTTTTGGATCTGCAGGAGACTCCATGCTCCGAAAAGTTTGAGCGTTTTTCTGGCAGCCTGTCTGGGGGATCTGTTTACATACTGTATTACTGCTTTTCAGCTGGCAATTGCACATCCTTCGCCAGTAGGCGGATTCAGTGCTTCTCTGGTGGAATTTATGGGAATCTTTGCTATAACGCAGATTCCGCTGGCTGTCATTGAAGGACTGATTGCAGTTGCAGTAATGAAAGCTTTGGAAAGCTATGCAAAGCCGGAGCTTGCAGAATTAGGATATCTGGGGGTGTAGAAAATGACAAAGAATACGAAAATTGTAATTTTATGCCTGGTTTTGGCAGCAGCAATTGCAGCAGCGCCGCTCTTGTTTCTTCACGGAACTGAGTTTGGAGGTGCTGACGGGGCAGCGGAAGAAGCGGTAACTGCAATTAACCCGGATTATGAGCCGTGGGCATCGCCTCTCATAGAGCCGCCGGGAGGAGAGACTGAATCTCTGCTGTTCTGTCTGCAGGCAGCTCTTGGAGGGGGCGTATTCGGCTTTGGACTTGGATATTTAATCTGCCGTAAGAAATTTGTCCGGAAAGAACAGGAATAGCACTATGATGATGATCGACAAGCTAGCTTATTCATCTCCGTGGAGAAACAAAAGTGCATCTCTCAAATGCATCTTTGCAGCAGGCACGCTATGTATATGTGTAGCAGTCAGATCCTTTGTCATTTCAGGTGTCGTTTTGGCTTTTATGGCAGGGGTGACTGTTACATACAGTCAGGCATCCTTTTCCCGTTACGGAAAGATGATGCTGTGGCCTTTTGCCTTTCTTATTATGGGAACAGCAGCTGTACTGCTGGATGTGACAGAACAGCCGGATGGAATCCTGCAGATTGCTTTGGGCAGCCGGTATCTTATTATAACAGAAGCTTCTTTGAATGCCGCTGCAAGACTGGTGCTAGTGTCACTGGCAGCCGTATCATGTCTGTATTTTCTTGTACTGACAACACCGGTGCCGGATCTGCTCTTTGTTTTAAGGAAACTCCACTGCCCGCATTTGATTTTGGAGTTGATGCTTCTTATCTACGGGGCAATTTTCCTTTTGCTGGATCTGGCCTTGTCCATAAGATGTGCACAAAACTGCAGACTGGGAAACCGGGATTTTAAGACAACCATCAGAAGTATGGGCAGCATGCTGGCAGCGCTTTTAGTCCAGGCGGTGAGCCGGTCTTCCCGCATGTTCAGTGCAATGGAAGCAAGGTGCTATGACGGGGAGTTTCAAGTGCTCTGGGAAACCGGGAAAGCCTCTAAAACGGAAATCATGGCAGTAATCACCTATTTGCTGCTCCTGCTGGCGTTGGCATTGTGGTGTTATGGAAAAGGAGGGGCAGGATGGCACTGGCTGTAAAAACAGAAAACCTGTACTATACATATGAAGATGGAACCCGGGCTCTGAACGGGATCGATCTGACTGTAAAAACCGGGGAAAAGGTGGCAGTCATGGGTGCTAACGGATCGGGAAAATCCACATTTTTTCTAACCCTAAACGGCGTTTTAAAGCCGGAAAAAGGAAGGGTATTCATCAGCGGAAAACCAATCAGGTATTCTGGAAAAGGCCTTTTAGAGGTCAGAAAAAAAGTAGGCATCGTTTTTCAAAATCCCGATGACCAGCTGTTTTCTGCAAGTGTAAAACAGGATATCTCCTTTGGACTTTTCAATCTAGGCCTTTCCCGGGAAGAAGTGGAATACCGGACTGTTAAAATAATGGAAGAAATGAGACTCATGCCCTTTGCAGAAAAGCCTACGCATTTTCTCAGCGGAGGTCAGAAAAAGAGAGCTGCTCTTGCAGGAGTCTTGGTAATGGAGCCGGAGGTTCTGCTCCTTGATGAACCTGCGGCAGCACTAGATCCCAGGCACAAAGGAATGATTGAGGGTCTGGTGGACAGTCTGAGTGAGAAGGGAATTACAGTGATTATGTCCACACACGATGGAGCACGGGCATTAGAGTGGGCAGACCGTGTAGTGATTTTTGATAAAGGCAAGATTATCGGACAGGGAAGACCAGAAGAAATTCTGCAGGATGAAAAGCTTCTGACACAGGCAAACCTGGAAGAACCTGTTGCACTGCGCATGTTCCGCACTTTATGCAGGTCCGGTATTCTGGATTCGGACTTAGAGATGCCCCGCAGCGTGGAACAGCTGGAACAGTATATCAGAGAAAGGAGCAGATCAGATGTGTAAAAAACAGGGAATCCTTGTGGTAAGCTTTGGAACCAGCCACAGGGAAACGAGAGAAAAAACAATCGCAGCCATTGAACAGCAAATGCAGGAGGCGTTTCCCGCATACGAAGTAAGGAGGGCCTTCACTAGCGGTATGATTATGGAAATCCTCAAAAAACGAGATGCGATCCATGTGGACAATGTGACCGAAGCACTGGAAAAAATGGCAAGGGACGGGTTTACTCATGTACTTTTGCAGCCCACCCATATTCTCAATGGCGATGAGTATGAAAAAATGGAAGAACAGGCAAAACAGTGCAGCCATCAGTTCCATCAGCTCACAATCGGTAAGCCCCTTTTGACAGACAGCAGCGATTATGAAGCAGTGTGCAGGATCCTGATAGAGAAGCTTCCAAAAGAAAATGAGGAAGAGGTGATCGTTCTTATGGGACACGGAACAGGTCATTTTGCCGATGCGGCATATGCAGCCCTGGATTACCGGTTTAAAGCTCTGGGCAGAGAAGACATCTTTGTAGGAACAGTGGAAGGATACCCTGAACTGGAAGATGTGATCCCTCAGCTTCATAGATTCGGTGCGAAAAAAGTGACCTTGCTGCCCTTTATGGTGGTAGCAGGGGACCATGCGGTAAATGACATGGCAGGTGACGGCGAAGACTCCTGGAAGTCAGTGCTCCAAAGGGAAGGAATGGAGGTAAGATGCCTTCTTAAGGGACTGGGAGAATTTCCTGAAATTCGGGATTTGTATATCCGCCATGGGGAAGAAGCAATGGAGCGCTGAATATGGAGTTCTATGCAACAAAAGACGGAAAACAGCTCAGAAGAGGCATCACCACTGGAACCTGCGCAGCAGCAGCAGCCTGCGGGGCAGCCGGACTTCTTCTATCTCGGGGAGAAGAACAGCCTTGTGAAATCCGGATCCGGACACCTAAGGAAATAGAGGTAGAGATTCCCGTGGAAAAGGCAGAGCTGAAAAACGAGGAAGCCATTTGCTGTGTACGCAAAGACAGTGGAGATGATCCGGATGTAACAAATGGTGTCCTGGTATATGCAACAGTAAAAAAACTGCTGCATGATCCGGGAGAGATTCTGATTCAGGGAGGAGAAGGTATCGGTACGGTAACAAAACCGGGACTTGCCTGCCCAGTGGGAAGCCCGGCCATCAATCCAGTGCCCCGCCGCATGATTCTGGAAGAGGTGAGAAAACAAGCAGAACGCTTTGGTTACAGCGGTGGTCTGAAAGTAGAGATTTCCATTCCGGAAGGAAAAAAACTGGCAGAAAAGACCTTCAATCCCAAGCTGGGGATTCTGGGAGGCATATCGGTTCTGGGTACCAGCGGTATTGTAGAACCCATGAGTGAACAGGCGATTATCGATACGGTGAAGACAGAAATGAATGTGGCAAAGGCAGAGGGAAAAGACTATCTGATCCTGACGCCGGGGAATTATGGAGAAGCCTTTCTCCAGAGAACAAAAGAAATAAGCGGGCTGGCATATGTAAAATGCAGCAATTTTATCGGAGATGCGCTGGATTATGCAGCAGAGACAGGATTCTGCGGCATCCTGCTTGTAGGGCATATCGGAAAGCTGATCAAGGTCGGAGCCGGACAGATGAATACCCACTCCAAATATGGAGACGGGAGAATGGAGACCCTGGCAGACTGTCTGGAGCAGGCAGGAGGAAGGGGAGAGATCCTTCTTTCCTGTGTGACTACAGAGGAGGCGATTCACTTGATCAGGGATGAAAATGCCTCTCTGGAAGAGAAGCTGTGGGCGATTGTACTGGAGAAAATCCAAAGGCAGATGAAAGAGCGGGTAAAGGCAAGGATCCGGACCGAAGCCATGATCTATTCTAACCGGTACGGGTATCTGGGGGAAACTCCTGGAACAGGAGCATTTCTCACATGTGCGGCAGCAAAGGAGGAAAAAAGATGACAAAACTATATGGAGTGGGAGTAGGCCCGGGAGATCCGGAACTGATGACGTTAAAAGCAGTCAGAGCTATCAGGGAATGTGATGTGATTGCTATTCCCGGATCCGGGCAAAAGATCAATGCTGCTTATACCATTGTAAAAAAAGCAGTTCCGGAAGTGGAAGAAAAAGAGCTTGCAGAGATCCCCATGCCTATGACACGGGACAGCAGGAAGCTGGAAGAAAGTCACAGGGCGGGAACAGAACAGATTACAGCATACCTGGATCAGGGAAAAAGTGTAGCCTTTCTTACGCTGGGAGATCCTTCCGTGTACTCCACCTATATGTATATCCATCATCGGATAGTGAGCCGGGGATATGCAGCAGAGATGATTCCCGGGATTCCATCCTTTTGTGCGGCAGCTGCAAGACTGGGCGAAAGCCTGACCGATGCAGACGGCGCCCTGCATATTATTCCGGCTTCTTATGAAGGGATCGAAGAATATATGGTCATGAAAGGAACCAAAGTTCTGATGAAGAGCGGCAAGTCTTTAGGAAAGATCAAAGAACGCATTCTGCAGCACCCGGAAAAATGGACAGCCAAAATGGTAGAGCGGTGCGGCATGGAAGGAGAAAGGGTATTTTCCAGTGCAGAGGAAATAGATCCGGAAGCAGGCTATTTTTCCATTGTAGTAGTAAAGGATAAATAAGGAGGGTGTTATGGTATATTTTGTTGGGGCAGGTCCCGGGGCAGCTGATTTGATTACAGTCAGAGGACAGAAACTTTTACAGACAGCAGATGTAATCATTTATGCAGGATCTCTTGTGAATCCGGATCATTTGCAGCAGGCAAAGAACAGCTGTAAGATTTTTAACAGTGCATCTATGACGCTGGAAGAAGTGATTCGGGAAATGAAAGCAGCAGAAGCAGAAGGAAAGATAACCGTAAGACTGCATACGGGAGATCCCAGTATTTACGGTGCAGTGCGGGAGCAGATGGATCTTTTAGATAAGGAGGGGATTGCTTACGAAGCCGTACCCGGAGTCAGCTCATTTTGCGGTGCAGCAGCAGCCCTCAAAGCAGAATACACACTTCCCGACGTTTCTCAGACGGTCATCATTACAAGAATGGCCGGAAGAACGCCGGTGCCGGAGAAGGAAGAAATGTCACTGCTGGCATCTCACAGAGCAACCATGGCTATCTTCCTCAGTGCAGGCCTTCTGGAAGGCCTGCAGCAACAGCTTCTGGAAGGCGGTTACAGAGAAGATACACCGGCTGCAATTGTATACAAAGCCACATGGCCAGATGAAAAAGTCCTTACAGGGACGGTGGGCGAACTTGCGGAAATAGGGCAAAAGAACAAGATCACAAAGACGGCTCTGGTGCTGGTAGGAGATTTCCTGGGAAATACTTATGAGAGATCCAGGCTGTATGATCCTTCCTTTAGCCATGAGTTCCGGGAGGCTTCCAAATGATAGACATCCGAATGGCAGGCATCGATCATGAAAGAGCCTCTGTGGAGCAGAGGGAGACACTTGCCTTTACAAAGCATCAGGCGGCAGCTGCTGTGAAGCAATGGACAGAGATGTACCGGCTTTCCGGATGCCTGCTTCTTTCCACCTGCAATCGGACTGAACTGTGGATCAGTGGCAGCGCCGGTGTGGATGCCTTTTCCCTTATTTGTGAAAGTAAAGGAGTGGAGCCAAAGCAGTACAGGGAGCTGGAGATACACCGGCAGGGAGAGGAAGCAGTAGAACATCTGATGCTAATGACGTGCGGCCTCAAATCCAGAATACGCGGGGAAGATCAGATCCTGTCTCAGGTGCGGGAAGCGCTGGAAACGGCAAGAACGTGCGGCTGTACAGACAGAGTAATAGAAAAGGTATTTCAGATGGCCA
>CAUWJW010000153.1:0-6446 GCA_963558985.1 uncultured Clostridia bacterium
TCACATTCAAGTGAGCATTTTTGTTATTACAAGGCACGGACTATTTACCGTTTACCTTCATCCTTTCCGTACAGCGCACAGTCCAGTCCCATTGCAGAAGCCTCTGAAAGGGTATGCAGCCCGGGCATGCTGCGGCTTTGCTCCCTGAAAAACTGAGCAGCGATTTTTTCGTGGCGCGCTTCATAATAATTAGAACGAAATAAAGTTGTTCCCGAGTCTGTCACCACATTGACAATACTGCTGAACAAAAGATTCGACCAGGCATCTGCGCTATGATCTATATCTTCCTGCCAGTTGTTTGCCTTCAGACATTTTTCAACAGGCTCCCAGCTTTTGGGATCGATTTCAGACAGCATGACCGGATGAGAGCCGCTGAAGGCCAGCGTTTCATCCATAGAAACAGAGGTGTAAGGGAAATTGTGGCTGACGATGATTCCTGCAATCAGGCCGACTGCAAGAAAAAGTGCGCAGCCTGTCTCCAGCCGGTTCCGGCGGGCGGCCTTCTCAAAAGGTACATTGTGGAGAATGATTTTCTGCCGCTTTAAACGCTTGAACAGCAGAAGGAGATAAGTCAGATAAAAGCTCAGCATGTAAAGCAGAAAAACTGCCGACAAAAGAAGGAAGAAAAGGAACAGAGCGCCAAGCTCACAGTAGAGTGTAACCGGACCCGGGGCAGCGTCGTTTATACCGGATACAGCCCGGAAAAAAGTGACGAAACTGAACAGGACAAGAAAAACTTCCAGAACAAACCGCCCGATATACCTGCGCTTCCAATAAGAAAGGAAGGAACTGCTGTCGGTAAAAAGCTCAGGTGCATCAGGCTCATCTGCATAGAAAATATAGCAGTTCAGGGCAGAGCAGACATAGTTCCAGCCGGAAGCTGCATAAATTTCCTTTTCCTCATCGGACATGGAACGAAGCCCCTTGGGAAGCACCCGGTATTTTCCAGACAGGGGCGTCCCCTTTTCAAAAAAGCCCAGGCCATAAAAGTGGACTGCAGAGAAAAACCTTCCTTTGCCATGTGGCACAGCCAGCTTTCCAGCGCTTCAAACTCATAGGTGGAAAACGGGATTCTGCGGGTAATACTTGTACTCATGTTTCATTCCTCCTTTTCTGCATCGGAAAGACACTGCTTCATGCGGGCAATCTCAGCATGATAAAGCTGAAAGCCTTTGTCTGTGAGAGAGTAAATCACTTTTCTCCCCTGAGAGCTGACCTTTTGAATCAGACCACGGCTTTGAAAATTGGACAGGATGGTGTACAGAGTTCCGGGACCCAGCCGGATCCGGCCGCCGGTAAGCTGCTGCACATAATTCGCAATTTCCGTTCCGCACCGGTCTTTGCGCTGAAAGGCCATCAGCACATAAAACATAGTTTCCGTTAAAGTTTCCAGAGCCTTCTTGGACATGGCGCCTCCTTATATCGATATTCGATGTTGTTTTTATTATAACATCGAATATCGATATAAGCAACTTCAATATCCTTAATCTTCAGATTATGATATAATAAACAAAATAACCAAAAAAAGAAGGGCAGGCATTATGGACTACGAGAAACTGTATCGGGATAAACTGACGACTGCAGAAGAGGCGGTAAAGGTGATAAAATCAGGCGATTGGGTGGACTACTCCTGGTGTGTGAATCACCCTTATGCGCTGGATATTGCACTGGCGGCAAGAAAAGAAGAGCTGGAAGATGTGAAGGTTCACGGAAGCACATCCTTATGGATGCCGCAGATCTGCAAAGATGAAGACGCCGGGGAGCATTTTACCTGGGTGGCGTGGCACACCACAAATCTGGACAGACAGATTATAAAAAAAGGGATGGGCTACTTTACTCCCATGCGCTATTCGGAGCTCCCCCGTTTTTACAGAGAACACCTGGAACCTGCCGATGTCGTCATGATGCAGGTGCCGCCGATGGACAGGTTCGGCAATTTTTCCTTTTCAGTGTCGCCGTCTCATCTGGCAGAATTGTGCGCCAGAGCAAAGCATATTATTGTAGAAGTCAATGAAAACCTGCCTCGCACAAATGGACTGTATGACACAGAGCTTTCTGTCAGCCGGGTGGATGCCATTGTGGAAGGACCCAATCCGCCGCTTCCGCAGATGGTGACACCGCCGCCCACTGATGTGGACCGGAAAATTGCAGGATATCTTGTGCCGCAGATTCCTGACGGAGCCTGCCTGCAGCTTGGCATCGGAGGAATGCCCAATGCAGTGGGAGAGATGATTGCCCGGTCGGATCTGAAGGATCTGGGGATTCATACGGAGATGTATATCGATGCATTTGTGGATATTGCAGAAGCGGGCAAAATCACAGGCCGCCGCAAGACTACGGATCGGGGACGGCAGGTCTTTGGCATGGCGGCAGGCACCGATAAGCTGTACCGGTATATTGACGGAAACCCCGAAGTAATGGGGGCGCCGGTGGAATATACCAATGATGTGCGGGTAATTGCAGCAAACGACAACTTTATTTCCATCAACAGTGCCATTGATATCGACCTTTTTTCACAGGTCAATGCGGAATCGGCAGGCATTCGGCACATATCCGGCACCGGCGGTCAGCTGGACTTTGTCATGGGGGCATACCTGTCTGAAGGAGGAAAGAGTTTCATCTGTCTGCCGTCAAGTTACATGGACAAATCGGGTCGGCGCAAGAGCCGTATCCGTCCCGTTCTGGAACCGGGAACCATCTGCACAACACCCCGCAGTGCGGTGCAGTATATCGTTACGGAGTACGGTATGGTCAATATGAAGGGGAAAAACACCTGGCAGAGAGCAGAAGGGCTGATTGAACTTGCGCATCCGGATTTTCGTGAGGAGCTGATCCGAGAAGCGGAGAAGATGGGGATATGGAGACGTTCCAACCGAAGATAACAAAGAACAGGAGGTCGTCTGAAATGGATATCGGCAAGGATTATGAACTGTTTTTAGATGCGATTACAGGTCTGATGGTCATTGATAAAAAGGGAAATGTGGTATATATGAACGATCAGTGTGCTGACTATATCAAATCAGACCGTGAGAAGTGCATCGGAAAATATGTAACAGAGGTATTCCCTCCATCTAATATGCAGAAGCTGTTAAAGGGACAGAATAAATTTAATATCGACTTTTATTTTGCCGAAGGAAGGATGAGTCTCAGCTGTCAGGTGCAGCTGAGAAAAGACGGAGAAATTGTAGGCGTCCTTGAATACGATATGATTCAGGACCTGGATGTGCTGGACGATCTCCTCGAGAAATATGCAGCGGCACTGAAAGACGAGATGGCCTACTTTCGCGAACAGGTGCGGAATTTTAAAAGCACCAAATATTCCATACACAATATTTTGGGTTCCTCTCAGAAAACGCAGGAGTTGAAGTATCAGATCGAACTGGCTGCGGCATCCAATTCCACTGTGCTGATTTATGGGGAAACAGGGACAGGGAAGGAACTGGTCGCCCACTCCATACACAACCTGAGCAGCAAGGCTTTTAACAACTTTGTAAAGATTAATTCAGCGGGCATGGCAGAATCTCTTATTGAATCGGAACTGTTCGGTTATGAAGAGGGCGCCTTTACCGGAGCAAAAAAAGGGGGCAAGAAGGGAAAGTTTCTGCAGGCAGATCAGGGAACCCTTTTTATTGATGAGGTGAATCAAATGCCCATGTCGCTTCAGCCAAAGCTTCTTCGGGCGCTTCAGGAGGGGGAAATCGCACCGGTGGGAAGTGAAGAGGATATTAATGTAAATGTACGGGTAGTGGCAGCTTCCAACGAAGATCTCAGAGCACTTGCGGCAAAGGGGCAGTTTCGAGAAGACCTTTACTACAGGCTCAATGTTTTTCCCATTAATGTCCCGCCTCTCAGGGAACGGCTGGAGGATATCCCGGAACTGGTGGAAGCTAAGGTGAAGGAACTGAACCGGGAACTGGGAAAAGATATTCAGGAAGTGCATCCGAGCGTATATGAGAAGCTGTACGCATACGACTGGCCGGGCAATATCCGGGAGCTTTACAACCAGGTGGAGGCTGCGATGAATTATGCGCAGGGAGATGTGCTGCGGCCGGAGCATTTTAACTGGCGGGTGGACAGCAGCCGCATCAATCTGGAGGAGCTGAAACGGTTTGACAATCCCATTGAGACAATCAAGAAAGAAGCAGAGCGAAAACTGATCAATGAGGTGCTGATGCGCTTTGATTACAATAAGAGCAAAGCCGCAGAGTATCTTAAGATATCCAGGCCGCTTCTGTACCAGAAGATGAAGCGTCTGGGGATTAAATTATAGCAGTAGAAGAAGGGCTGTACACGTTAGTGGCAGCCCTTCTCTTCACATTTGCGTATAAAATAGGCTTTCGCATTATAATGATATAGGTATAATATTAGAATTCGTTACCATTGACAATATGAATTGGTAACTGTATAATATAATTGTGTTAATATAAATATTAAAAATGTAAAGAGGTGACTGAGTAATGGATTTAACAAAAAACGAACTGGAAATTATGGAAGTGCTGTGGGAAGTAGGAGAACCTCTGACCAGCAAAGAAATCGTAAAGCGGTCAGTGAAAAAATCCTGGAAAGACAGCTCCATACACATTCTGATCAATAGCCTGCTGGATAAAGGGGCGATTGAGGAAGCAGGATTTGTCCGGGCAGGAAAAGGATATGGAAGAACCTTTGTACCTACCTTGCAGGGAGAGACCTACTATGCGGATTATCTGGCTTCCATTGTTGATAAGACCAGCATGGAGGCACTGTTTTCCGCTCTGTTCAAAAGCAAGGAAATGTCCAAAGAAACAGTGCTGGGATTAGAAGATTTGATTGAAAGGAAAAAGAAGGAGTTTTAAGAGTGGAGTTTGCAGGCATTAGTGTGTATTCTCTGGCAAGTGCCATCCTGTTTTTTAATGTAGGGCTCTTGCTGATCTGTTTTTTTCGGCGCAATACGGCTTTCTTAACGAAAAACAGTACATTATCGCTGGCTGTATTGGCACTGCTGTCTCTGATTCGTATTTTTCTTCCGCTTGATTTAAGCAGTGCTGCTGTTCTTTCTTCTGAAAAAATTCTTCCGTCTGTTATTGATATGATGGCAATGCCCATAGGCGGGCAGCTTACCGCTTGGAGGTTGCTGCTGCTCCTCTGGGCTGCCGGATTTGCAGTAGTTTTGGGGCGCTTTGGCTGCAGCCTTTGGAAGGAAATAAGAGCGATGAAGCATTATCGCTGCATAGAGAACCCTCGGATTCAGAAAATCGCAGCAGAATGTTTATCGGGAAGCCCCTCTGTATTTGTGTCTCCGGATGTAGATGTACCTAAGGCGACAGGGCTGAGAAAAGCCTATATTTATCTACCCCCGCTGCAACTTACTGATGAAGAAGTAAGGCTGATTCTGCTGCATGAGTTTCAGCATGTGAAAGGCGGAGACTTATGGATCAAATTGTTGTATCTTTTTCTAAAGGCCGTTTTCTGGTGGAATCCGATTGTTCACCTTTTCTACAGGGAGGTGGAGAAGGTACTGGAGTTAAGGTGCGATGCGGCAGTTACTGCATCCATGACAGAAAAAGAACGGGTTCAGTACGTGGAAGCCATACTGACAGTAATCAAACAGGCTTCTTTTCGCAGGGCGAAGGGTCTGCATTATGAGGCTGCACTGGTGAATATAAAAGCGAAAACTTTTATAGAGCAGAGGTTTCATGTGCTCCTGGACAGGCCTGTATCTTACAGTAAAGTGCGCATGATTCGGAATCTGGGAATCATGATGATTGCTTTTGTATGTTCTTATTTTGTTATCATACAGCCTGCCTATTATCCGCCGGAAGAAGATCTTAAAGGCTGCATCCGGATTACAAGGGAGAATGCCTGTATTATGAAGGATAAAGCAGGAAATCTGGAGTTATATGTTGATGGAGAGCCTTTCGGGCGTATTGAAGAAGATGAGCTGGAGGTTCCCCCGTGCGATGGGTTAGAAGTCAGAGAAAAGAAAGGTGGAGAGCATGAGTAAGAAAAGCATGAGGTGCATGGTCTTAGTGGTGTTGATGAGTTTAGTATTCAGTATGGATGTTCATGGAGCAGAGCTGCCAAAGAGTAAGCCGCTTGAGAAGGGAAGCGTTCAAATAACTGTCTGGGGAGAGAAGACATGCTGGTATTACAGGGTTTATAAGGGCGTGAAGCAAAAACGTCTTTGGTCCATAACCTATAAGCGTTGGAAAACAAATTGGATTAATATGTGAGAAAAGAAGTGGTGTAGTAAAAGGATATGCTCCCTTCCAAGCAAATAAGGCGAATGTATAAAAATTATTGCTTGGTAAGGAGTATTTTTAATTATAAAATATTTATGAAATTATATTAACTATAATACATATGTTTAGTGTTATAGAGATGAATCTACAGAAAACTAAACTGTCGATTATTGTTAGACGCTTACCATTTAAAGGGGGTGGTTTTTATGCGCTAGGATAGCTTACATA
>CAUWJW010000154.1:0-6414 GCA_963558985.1 uncultured Clostridia bacterium
GGCGCTGCTTGTGTGCAATCGCTCTTTCGCTTTCTGTTGTAATGTCTGTAATATAAATCGTTTTAGATATTTCAGGAAGTTCAAGTCTGTTTGTAATACGTTTTACCATTTCGTCAGAGGTTCCGATCACCAGAAGTTTCCTGGGATTTATCTTTTTTATTTTTTCTGCCACTTCCCGCCGGTGTTCCTCTTTATGAAACAGCGCCGTCTTTACAGCGCCTACTTTCGTTGCCTGCCGTTTAGCGGAAATCCCACCTATAACCTTATTTTCATAAATAAAAAGTCCGTCATCAATAATGCCCGGAATGTTCAATTCTTTGCACAGATTCTGCGCCTGATAGCTTTTTCCTGTGCCACTTTTTCCTACAAGTGCGTAAACTTTCATCTTGAATTCTTCTCGCCCTTCTGTTATAATTTGAATATCGTGAAGATAAACAAAAAGGAGGTTATACTACAATGGCTTATGTAATTAAAGATGCTTGTATCGCTTGCGGTGTTTGTGCTAGCGAATGTCCAACCGAAGCTATCTCTGAAGGCGATGGAATCTATGTGATCGACGCTGATAAGTGCATTGACTGTGGTGCTTGCGCTGGCGCTTGCCCAGTTGACGCTCCGGTTGAAGCTTAGTTTATACATACTATTTTGTATACCGAATAACCGTTTCTGTAAAGAAACGGTTATTTAGTTTTTGACACTTTATTTGTTCCGTTCTGAACCTGCATTTGTATTCATATGATAAACCAGTGAATGCAGACTGTCGCTTAAATGCACATTCTCTACAGCCACATGCTCCGGTACGTTTAAATCAACCGGTGCAAAATTCCAAAGTCCGCTCACGCCGGCTCTGCAAAGCTGATCTGCAACTTCCTGGGCACTGTCCTTAGTCGTACAGATAATCCCGATATTAATCTGATTCTGCTGCACATACCGAGAGATACCCTCATAATCCATAACTTCAATGTCATTGATTTTCAGTCCGATGAGTTTCGGGTTGATATCAAAAATGCCGCACACAACAAATCCTGCTTTGTAGTAGTGCGTATAGTTTGCAATCGCCTGTCCCAGGTTTCCCGCACCTACGATAATCATTTTGTATTCTTTATCCAGCCCCAGGATAGCGCTGATCTCATGGTACAGACCCTCCACATTATACCCGTAACCCTGCTGTCCAAAACCTCCAAAATTGTTAAGATCCTGCCGGATCTGTGATGCAGTATATCCGATCAGGCTGCTGAACTCATTGGAGGAAATTTTGTCTACTCCTTTTTTCTGCAGTTCTTTCAAATATCTGCGATATCTCGGCAGCCTTTTTATGACAGCATTTGATATTTTAGCATCTTTCTTCATCACTTCTCACTTTTTTCCTAATCATTCTTCATAATTTGCAAAACCCGTCTTTCGACGGGTTTTATGTTTTTCTGACTATTTTGAACGTTCTATGCCTTATCCTCTACATATTTTACAATATCGCTTACAGTCTGGAATTTTTCTGCATCTTCATCCGGAACTTCAATATCAAATTCATCTTCGATTGCCATAATGATTTCTACTGCATCCAGAGAGTCTGCTTCCAAATCCTTCATCAGATGTGTTTCTGTTTTTACTGCATCCTCTTCTACACCCAGCTGCTCTGCAATAATGCCTTTAATCTTATCATAAATCATGATATACCTCCATTCAATTAAAACAATACTTTTTTATACGATTTGCCGCTGCAAAGTTTATCGCAAATAACTCAACCATAATTATAGTGGACACTTCTTTATATTGCAACCAGTTTTTTTACTTTTTTACAGTAATCCACTCTTTTTCATGAAAGATCCTGCAATTCCATCCACCTCTCATACTGAGCAGAAAGCTCCTCTTTTGTTTTATTCAATTCTCTGCTCAGCTCTGTAAGCCGGGCATGATCGGTAGCAACTTCTTCTCTGCACAGTTCTTCTTCTATCTGTGAAATGTGCCTCTCCAGCTCTTCTATTTTCGATTCAGCCTCTTCCTGCTGTCTTTTCAGTCTTCGCTTTCTGGCATCTTCTTCTTTTTTTAATCTGCGCTGCTCACTCACACTCAGATCTTTTTTTCCGGAAGATTCCTTTTTTCCTGCAAGCTCTTCCATATACTTCTTTCCGGAGACAATCTCCTGCTTCTTTTCCACATAGTAGTTATATGTACCCAGAAAAGAAGTTATACCTTCCTGCCCGAGTTCAAAAATTCTGGTCGGAATCTTATTCAGGAAGTACCTGTCATGGGACACGACAATCACAGTCCCCGGAAACTCCAGCAGTGCATCTTCAAATACTTCCTTTGATTCAATGTCCAGATGGTTGGTAGGTTCGTCCAGAATCAGCACATTACTGCCGGACAGCATCATTTTCAGCAGTGAAAGTCGTGCTCTCTCTCCTCCGCTCAGGGCTCCAACTTCCAGAAATACCTCCTCTCCCCGGAAAAGAAAACGCCCGAGGATAGAACGCAGTTGTGTATCCGTATAAAGCCTGTAGGCATCATGAAGTTCTTCCAGTACCGTATTGCTGTTTGTAAGAAAGGACTGCTCCTGATCATAGTAACCAAATTCGACATTATGCCCAATCTTCAGGCGTCCGTTATCCGGTGCCAGTTCCCCCATCAGAATCTTCAGAAGCGTTGTCTTTCCCACACCGTTAGGACCAACGATGCAGATACGCTCCCCTCTTTTAATATCAAAGTCTACATTCCGGAAAAGCCGCTTTTCCTGTGAGCCGTAACCGAAGCTTTTGGACAGCCCCTCCCCCTGCAGAACATCATTTCCGCTTTTAAAGTTCTGTCTAAAATCCAGCTTCATCCGCCCTCTCTGCGGCTCGGGTCTTTCCGCCCGTTCCATGGCCTCCAGACGCTTTTCCCGCGAAGCAGCCCGCTTTGCCAGTTTTTCGGTTCCTCTTTCTTTGAACCTGCGGATCATATCTTCCTGCCGGGCAATCTCCTTTTGCTGGTTCTGATATTTTCGCAGTTCCGCTTCTCTTCGCTGTTTTTTCTGCTCTGCATAAGCGCTGTAGCTTCCTTCATATATATATAGCTTATGGTTCTCCACTTCAAAAATCCGGTTCACCGTCTGATCCAGAAAATATCGGTCATGAGAAACTAAAAGAATCGTGCCTTTATAGGTTTTCAAATATTGTTCCAGCCATTTTAGAGTCCCGATGTCCAAATGGTTTGTGGGCTCATCAAGAAATAAAAGGTCCGGTTTTTTCAGAAGCAGGCAGGCAAGTGCAAGGCGAGTCCGCTCCCCTCCGCTCAATGTGGAAATTTTTTTGTGATAAAAGTCCTCTCCAAAGGCCATACTGTTGAGAATTCCGTTTATTTCACTCTTGTAGCTATAGCCGCCTCTTTCCCGAAATTCCTCCTGCATCTGATCGTATCGCCGTAGCATCCGGTCTAGCTCCAGGCCGCTCTCTCCCTGCTCAGCCTTCACTGAAATGGCAGAGGACAACTCCAGCATTTCCTTTTCCAGATCTTCGATTCCGGAAAAGATAGCCTCCACTTCCTCAATGACTGTGTTTTCGGATTGAAAATTATCGCTTTGTTTCAGATATCCGATGGTTGTATCTCCTGACACAAAGAAATCACCAGAATCGCAGGGAAACTCTCCGGACAAAACCTTTAGCAGCGTAGTTTTTCCTGCTCCATTAGCGCCAATAATCCCAACTCTGTCTCCCTGATTAATATGAAAAGAGACTTTGTCCAAAATTACATCGACACCGTAAGTCTTTGTTAAATCTTTTGCTGATAAAATAATCATTTCTTTCTTCCTAATTTCTTTTATAGTGGCAGCTGAGGAACTGCATCAAGTGTAAGGTCATCCTGCTCCCCTGCTTTGTATTTATAGTAAGCCGCACAGCCGATCATAGCTGCATTGTCGGTACACAAAACAGGCGATGGATAGTAAAGGCGGATGCCCTCTTTTTTACAGGCTTCTTCCATCATGCTGCGCAGCTTGCTGTTAGATGCCACACCTCCTGCCATTACAATCTTGTCCTGTTTTCTGCTCACTGCTGCACCCACTGTTTTGGCAACAATTACATCGAGGACAGCCTGCTGAAAGCTTGCAGCCACATCAGCTGTACAAATTTCTCTGCCTGCCTGTTTTTCTGAGTTTACATAATTTAAAACCCCAGTCTTAATTCCGCTGAAGCTAAAATCCAGGCTGTCCTTTTCCAGGAATACCCGTTTAAAGTTTACTGCCTGCGGATCTCCTTCTTTTGCGATTTTATCAATAAGCGGACCACCAGGATAACCCAGCCCCAGCACTCTTGCAACTTTATCGTAGGCTTCACCTGCCGCATCATCGCGGGTCTGTCCCAGTACACAGCACTTGTTGTAGTCAGTCACTTGCACAATGTTAGTGTGCCCGCCTGAAATGACAAGTGCCATGAACGGAGGTGCAAGATCCTTGTGTTCTATGTAGTTGGCACTGATATGCCCCTGAATATGATGCACACCGATCAGCGGTTTTCCTGCTGCAAAAGCGTAAGCTTTAGCTGCGGCAAGACCGATGAGCAGTGCGCCGACCAGCCCGGGTCCGTAGGTTACACCGATCATATCGATTTCATCCATGGAAACCTCTGCTTCTTCCATAGCTTCCTGAACGACCCTGTTTATGTTGTCCAGGTGGTGGCGGGATGCCACCTCCGGGACTACTCCGCCAAAAGCCTGATGAATTTTTATCTGAGATGCAATAATATTGGAAAGGGTCTCACGCCCATCCGCCATTACTGCAGCTGCCGTTTCATCACAGCTGGATTCAATGGCTAATGTCAATCGTTTTCCGTCTTTCATAATCTACCTCTAAGCTTATCAAAAAGGGAATCGTCTGCCCTGTACACCGCAGATACATTCACTGTCTGCAGACAGATGCCTGCAGTTTTCACAGGACTGATAAGTGCTCATATTGAATGTATCAAAATCATGCCTTCTGGAAAATCTGCTGCAGTGTGATGCAATGGTCATCATATCATCCCCTTGGTTATCTTCCTGATAAAACTCTCCTATTCGTTTCATAGTTCCCTCCTTCAGCAAGTCTTACTGTTATTTTTTCCGGGAACTTCCTTTTTATTCTATTTTTTCTAAAACCTTTTTCTTTTAATCAGAGCGGTTTCTCCACATAATCAGCGCATCCTCTCCGTTATCCTGATAATATCCCCGCCGGAGCCCAACCTCTTTAAACCCGAAGTTTTGGTACAGCCTTCTGGCAGCCTCATTGGAACTGCGCACTTCCAGGGTAAAACTACAGATTCCTCGCTCCTCGCCCAGATGCAGCATGGCAGAAAGAATCAGCGTCCCGATCTTCCGCTTCCTCCATGCAGGAAGCACTGCCACATTGGTAATATGTCCCTCATCCAGAATCTGCCAAAGTCCCGCATAGCCAATAGGCTGTCCTGCTTCTTCGGCCACTACATAAAGGGCATTTTCGTTTTGCGTCAGCTCCTGCCGAATGGAATCTTCGCTCCACGGAGTCGTAAAACAGATTTTTTCCATTTCTGCGATTGCAGATATGTCCTTTTCCTCTGCAATCCTTACTTCTGTCCGGCACATTTTTTCTCTTCCAGTCTTCTTTCTGCTTCTGCCTTACGCATATAATCCGGTTTCAATTCCGCATAATCCACCGCCAGACCCTGCCTCATCATATCCCTGGCAAGCTTTGCCACAGATACCGCAGACTGCAGCCGAATATCCTTAGGTGCTGTCTCTTCAGGCCGGAAATTATCGCTGTAAGCTCTGATTCCATCTCCAAAAAAAATACGTTTGCTGCCCTGTGCCTCTACTTTTTCCAAAAATTCCTCAAGATCATAAGGTGCACCGGAAACAACCTCCCGAATCTCACCATTCTCCCATCTGTAAGCTCCTGCATAGACCTGACTCCTCCGGGCATCAAACACCGGGCAGATCAGACCGTCATACTCGGGAAGATGATATGCAAAAGATTGCAAAGTAGGCACCCCGATGGTTTTTACACCCAAAATCTGTGCAAGCGCTCTTGCTGTGGATACGCCAATCCGAATCCCTGTAAAAGATCCAGGGCCTCTGGATACTGCAATTGCAGTCATATCGCTTAATTGCAGTTTATTTTCTTCCAACAGCTGCTGCACCATAGGGATTAAATGCTGCAAATGGTTCAGCACCTCATTGGAATGTTTCTCAAAAACAGTACCATCCTCTGCGATCACTGCTGCCGATGCGTGAGCGCCTGTAGTTTCCAGTGCTAAAATGTACATTGATAGACCCTCTCTCCTTCATGTTCGCCATATTTGAGATAAATTTTCTTTGCATCATGAGGAATCAGTTCAGAAATCAGATCCGCCCACTCTACAACCGAAACGCCATTTCCGAAAAAATATTCCTCATATCCTAATTCATACATTTCTTCAGGATCGCCGATGCGGTACA
>CAUWJW010000155.1:0-6404 GCA_963558985.1 uncultured Clostridia bacterium
CAGAGCCTCTTTGAAAAACTGGAGCGCAAGGGACTCGATATCCGTATGGAGTCCATTTCCAAGATTACAGATGTGGCAGGAATCCGGGTAATCTGCAATTACATTGATGATGTTTATGCAGTTGCATCCCTGCTGCTTCATCAGGATGATATCAAACTGATTCGTAAAAGCGACTACATAAAAGAGCCGAAGGAGAGCGGGTATCGCAGTCTGCATCTGGTGGTGGAGATTCCTGTATTTCTTTCTGACAAAACAGAACACGTTCCTGTGGAGATTCAGTTCCGGACCATCGCCATGGATACATGGGCGAGTCTGGAGCATGAGCTGAAATATAAGAGAGAGGGAGGCATTACTCCTGAAGTGGAACAGGAACTGAAAGATTGTGCTCATGCTATGGCAGATGTGGACCGGCGCATGGAACGGATTCACAAAGAGCTGTAGTGTAAAGTGCGAAACGGTGTTTTTTTGTGAATCATAAAAGCAAATAGGTTTCAAACCTTTCCAATATGGGAAAGATATGGTAAAATCAAAAATATTTGCATAGAAATGAGGGAAGAATATGAGGAAAAAAGTGATTGCGCTGACATTGGCAGCGTGTCTGATTGCAGTTATAGGGCTTACCGGATGCGGGCAGGAGAAGCCCTATGGCAAGTATGATCTGTCCGAGTATGTAACGGTGGGTGAATACAAAGGCCTGGAACGGGAAGAACTGCATGTATCTGTTTCTGATGAAGAAGTGGATACACAGGTGAAGAAGAATGTGGAAGATACCAAAACCACAAAACAGGTCAAAGAAGGGAAGGTAAAGAAGGGCGATACGGCTAATATCGATTATGAGGGGAAGATCGGAGGCAAGGCCTTTGACGGCGGAAGCGCTTCCGGCTACGACCTGGAGATTGGTTCAGGAAGTTTTATCGAAGGATTTGAAGAGGGACTGGAAGGAAAACAGATCGGTTCCACTCAGACATTAAATCTGCAGTTTCCCAAAGACTATCAAAGTTCGGATGTTGCCGGGAAAAAAGTCGTTTTCACAGTAAAGATCAATTATGTCGCCAAGGAAGAAATCCCGGTATATAATGATGCCTGGGTAGCGAAAAACAGCGATGAAAAAACAACGGCAGAGTATGAAGAAAAGGTAAAGGAAGAACTGTACAAGTCAAAGGAAGAGACCGCTAAAAGTCAGGCCATAGGAAATCTGTGGACAAAAGTGGTAGAGGATTCAAAGGTGCTCAAATATCCAAAAGAGGAAGTGAACACTTATGTTGAAGAGATTGAAAATCAGTATGAAAGTGTGGCAAAGAGCGCAGGCAAACAGGTAAAAGATTTGTGGGCTGATTACGGAATTGAATCGGAAGAGGATTACAATGCACAGAACAAAAAGACAGCGCAGACCTATGTGAAAGAGCAGATGGTCATGTATGCCATTGCTGAAAAAGAGTCTCTGGACTATACCGATGAAGAAGCGGAAAAGCTGAGAAATCAGATTGATCAGATGGGCTATACCGATGAGACTTTCCGTCAGAATTACGGGCAGGATATAGAGTCCTATATAACAGCAGCTCTCACTTTTGAGAAGGTTGGCGATTTTATCTATAAGAATGCAAAGGTGGCTGAAAAGAAACCGGAAAAAGAAAACCAAAAGGATGAAGCAGCCAAGGAGACGACACAGAACTCTGATTCTGAGACAGATGCAGATACATCTCCGGAAGAAGATATGTCTCTGTCAACAGAGGGTGCAGATGATGCGACCTCAAACGATCAGCCCGGGGGTGCAGATGCCTGATTTCCCCGGGAGAGGATCCAGATGCGGAATAATTTAGAAAATAATAATTGAAATAGGCTGTAAGGTATGGTAATATCGTTACGTTAGTTTGTCGATTTGGCCTGAACTTTACAGTTTTTTCAGGCAGGAATTTCAGAAAGCCGAATCTCTCGGCTTTCTTTCTTTTTAAGAAGTGAAGAAAGGATATAACATGAAACAACTTACAGCGATTTTAGAAAGTATTGACGCTGTCGTATGGGGAGTTCCTATGATTATTCTTATTATAGGAACAGGTATTTTTCTTACGATACGTCTGGGCGTGCTTCAGTTTCGCAAGCTGGGGAGTGCGCTGAAGCACATGGTAAAAAATGAGGCAGACGGTGAAGGCGAAGTTACCAGTTTCGGTGCTCTGTGTACAGCTATGGCGGCAACCATTGGAACCGGCAACATCGTAGGTGTAGCAACAGCAGTTGTTGCAGGCGGTCCGGGGGCGCTGTTCTGGATGGTGCTGGCTGCCTGTTTTGGAATGGCAACCAAATATTCGGAAGGCGTTCTTTCCATTAAATATCGTATTTTTAAACCGGATGGAAAAGTTTTGGGAGGCCCCTTTTATTACATAGAAAACGGAATGGGGCAAAAATGGAAGTGGCTTGCAAAACTGTTTGCTATTTTTGGTATGGGAGCAGGCCTTTTGGGAATCGGGACGATTACGCAGGTTAACGGAATCGCTTCTGCTACCCAGGGATTCTTTGATCCGAACAATCAGCATACAGTGGAACTGTTCGGAAGAGAGTACTCGATTGTGATTGTGATTACAGCCATTGCAGCATCTGTTCTGACAGCGCTGGTAGTCATTGGAGGAATCAAGAGAATTGCCAGTGTTACTACCATTATCGTGCCGTTTATGGCAATCGCATATGTTCTGATCTGCGTTTGTATTCTAATTGCCAACTTTAGAGAAATACCGGGAGCTATTGCAGATGTGCTGGCCAGTGCATTCGGCCTGCGAGCAGTAGCGGGAGGCGCGCTTGGTGCTTTGATGCTGGCTATGCAAAAGGGCGTTGCACGAGGGATCTTTTCCAACGAGGCAGGTCTGGGAAGCGCCCCTATCGCAGCAGCGGCAGCACAGACAAAGGAACCTGTGAGACAGGGGCTGATCTCTATGACAGGGACTTTCATAGATACTATTGTAATCTGTACGATGACAGGATTGACCATTATGGTAACAGGTGCATATGATATTGCAGTGGAGAAAGGACTGGAAGGTGTACAAGTGACTGCTCTGGCATTTGGGCACGGGCTGCCTTGGCCGACCCAGACAGGCGGATTTATTCTCATGCTGTGCTTATCTTTCTTTGCCTTTACTACGATTCTGGGGTGGGATTATTATAGTGAAAGATGTCTGGACTATCTGGCATCCGGTCATAAAGGTCTTCTTACCGGATTTCGGTGGCTGTACATCCTGGCAGTACTGGCAGGACCATTTATTACAGTAAGCGCTGTATGGACGCTGGCAGATATCTTTAACGGACTTATGGCAATTCCGAACCTGATTGCACTGCTGGCATTAAATGGAGTGATTGTGGCAGAAACAAGAAGCTACTTTAAGCGGCAGCCAGAAAACAGGCTGCAGTAACCCTTTTTCATAATACAGATATCAGCTATTATTTTTCCTGAAAACGGTGGAACAAGAATGAAATTTTCGTTCTTATTTCCGCCGTTTTTTCATATAGTACATAGAAGTAGAGGGACAAACATAAAAGGGGGATAAAAGGGTATGTTAAATACAGAGAATATTAAAAATAAAGAGGTCATCAATATTTACGACGGCAAAAGTCTGGGTTTTGTCTATGACATTGAAATTAACCTGAAAGAAGGAAAAATCGAGGGAATCGTACTTCCCGGACAACGAGGATTTTTTCACCTGTTCGGAAAAGAAAGCGAGGATTTTGTGATTAAATGGAAACATGTAAAAACCATAGGCGAAGATGTTATTTTAGTGGATGTACCGGCTTCTTTAGACGTAATTGAGTAAATCTCTTGGCAAAAAACACAATATGTAGTAAAATTAACACATTAGGTTACAGCAAACACAATTTAGGAGGACATGACAGATGAAATGCCCGTTTTGTGAAAATCAGGATACCAAAGTAATTGACTCCAGGCATACCGAAGACGGACATGCCATTCGGCGGAGACGGGAATGTGATGCCTGCGGGAAACGATTTACTACTTATGAAAAAGTAGAAGAAATGATTCTTATGGTCATCAAAAAGGATGGCAGCAGAGAAGCCTTTGACCGCAATAAAATTACAAACGGAATTATAAAGGCTTGTGAAAAACGGCCGGTTTCCATTGCAGAGATTGAAAAAGTGGTAGACGAGATTGAGAGGGGACTCAACAACCTGATGAAAAAAGAAGTGGAGAGCACCTTCATTGGCGAACTGATTATGGACCATCTGAGAAAACTGGATGAGGTGGCATATGTGCGGTTTGCTTCCGTATACAGACAGTTTACAGATATCAATACCTTTATCGCAGAAATTGAAAAATTGCTGACAACCAAGAGAAAGTAAAGGAATAGGGAGAATGGATAAAATCATCAGAATTGCAATTGACGGACCCAGCGGAGCAGGAAAAAGCACCATTGCCAAAGCAGTGGCGCAGAAGCTGGGCATTGATTATATTGATACAGGGGCAATGTATCGTGCCGTAGGCTCTAAAGTCTTATCCTGCGGTATTGACCCGGAAGATGCTCAAGCTATGGAAACGATGCTGGCAGAAACGGAAATTGATTTTTCCCGGGGAGATATCTTTTTGGACGGCAAAGTAATCAACGAGGAGATTCGTACACCTGCAATCGCAAAACAGGCATCCATATGTTCAGCACTTCCTTCTGTAAGAGAGAAGCTGGTGCAGCTGCAGCGCCAAATGGGTCAAAGTAAAAGTGTGATTATGGATGGGCGTGACATTGGAAATAATGTCCTGACAGATGCGGAATATAAGTTTTATATGACAGCTTCCGCAGAAGAAAGAGCGCAGCGCAGATACCGGGAACTGGCAGAAAAGGGACAGAATGTAGAGTATGCACAGATTCTGGAGGATATTCTGAAACGGGATCACAGTGATATGACCAGAAAATTAAATCCCCTTCGCAAGGCAGCAGATGCCATTGAAATTGATACAACGGGAATGGGGATAGAAGATGTTATAGATTATATACTAAAGGAGATAGAAGAATAATGGCAACAGTCAGACCTTTTAAGGCCATCCGGCCTGCACAGAAATACGCACATCAGGTAGCATCCCTGCCATATGATGTCATGAACAGAGCAGAGGCTGCCAAAATGGCGGAGAATAATCCATACAGCTTCCTGCATATTTGCAGAGCAGAGATCGACCTTCCCGATCAGAAGGATCCATATGACAAAAGTGTATATGAAAAAGCCAGAGACAATATCGGTGAATTTCTGGATAAAGGGATTTTTATTCAGGATGGAGAGCCGGCGCTTTATTTGTACAGACAGATCATGGATGGAAGAGTCCAGACAGGGATCGTGGGGACAGTATCTGTAGATGAATATCAGGATAATACCATAAAAAAGCATGAGTTTACACGAGTGGAAAAGGAGCAGGACCGCATCAATCATTTTGATGTCTGCGATGCCAATACAGAGCCTGTTTTTCTTACTTATCGGGATGACAAGCGGATTCGTATTCTGACAGAAGGCTGGGTGTCAGCCAATAAACCGGTATATGACTTTACTACAGAAGACGGGATACAGCATACCCTCTGGGTCATTGACCAGCCGGAAACAGTAGAGAGCATTACCGGTCTCTTTGAAGAGGTACCTGCACTGTATATTGCCGATGGTCATCACAGAAGCGCCTCAGCCTGCAAAGTAGGGATGAAGAGAAGAGATGAAAGGGACGAATATACAGGAGAAGAAGAGTTTAATTATTTTATGGCTGTTATTTTCCCGGATTCAGATCTGCATATCTTTGACTACAATCGTGTTGTAAAAGATCTTAATGGTAATACGGTGGAAAGTCTGATGGCGAAGATTAAAGAGGCTGGATTTAAGATAGATAAAAAAGGTGAGGATATTTACTATCCGGAGAAAAAGCACTGCTTTTCCATGTTCCTGGAAGGCAGCTGGTATCGTCTGACTGCGAAAGAGGAAGTGATTCCTGACCATGTGATTGACTCTCTGGATGTGGCAATCCTTCAGAACAGTATTTTGAATCCTATCCTGGGAATTGAAGATCCGCGTACGGATAAACGCATTGACTTTGTCGGCGGAATCCGAGGTCTGGAAGAGCTGGAAAAACGGTGCAGCGAAGATATGAAGATTGCCTTTGCTGTACATCCGGTAGAAATTACAGATCTCCTCAATGTATCAGACAATGATATGGTTATGCCGCCAAAATCCACCTGGTTTGAGCCAAAGCTGAGGAGCGGTCTGTTCCTTCACCAGTTATAGGAAAAAGAGAATAAATACTCCCTGTATCGGTAAAAATATGGTACAGGGAGTATTTTTATGGATAGAAAACGATTGAAAATTGAATGTATCACTTATGGCGTGATGGTTGGAGCGTTGGTGGGAAAGCGGGTATATATCCAGCTTATCGGACATGAAGA
>CAUWJW010000156.1:0-6394 GCA_963558985.1 uncultured Clostridia bacterium
GCCTCTGACCGCCGGACAGCCGGCTTCCATTCTCTCCTGTTTTAATGTGAAGACCGCCGTCAAGTTCCTGCAGGAATTTGTTTGTACCGCTTTTTTTCAAAGCCCGGTTCATCTCTTTTTTTGAAAAAGTCTGCCCCAGGCAGATGTTCTGCTCAATATCTGTATCAAAAAGATATACATTCTGATGAATCACAGAAACCAGCCTGCTGAGGGCAAGATTGTTCATGTCCCGCACCTGGCAGTCTCCAAACCGGATGCTTCCTTCGTAGTCCGTCAGATACCCTGTCATAAGCCTGATCAGCGTTGTCTTTCCACTCCCGCTTTCTCCCAGCAGAGCATATTTTTTTCCCGGCTGTACAGTCAGCCCCACATCCTTTAAGATATACGTTCCCGGCTCGTAGGCAAACCGCACATGGTCAAGCCTGATCTCCCAGTCAAAAGGTTCTGCCATCTGTGGCACAGCTTCTTCGGTATGCGCCCCTTCACAGAAAGCTTCCAGCTTTTCCAGGACAGGTTTCATGCTTTGCATCTTAGGTAAGTTCTGCATAATCATCAGAACCGGAACGCTAAAAGTAGAACTGAGCTGAATCAGAGCCAGAAGTGTCCCTGCTGTAATATCCCCTTTTAATACCATATAAGCTGCTATAAAAACAGTTGCCGCCGAACTGAGCGTAGAGAGCAGTTCGGCCAGACTTTCATTTACTGCTGCCAGCCGATCTGCCTGAAATTTTACATTCGCAGTTTCTTCATTTTCTTGACTGAACTTTCTGCATATCCTCCCACCTATGGAAAATCCCCATATGACCTCATATCCGCCGAAAAAATCCTTTGCAGCTGCTGTAAAAGTTGCCAGTTTGTGAGAGTATCGCTCCTGTCTTTTCTGCAGCGCTTTTCCAAAAACTGTCGGAACCAGAAACATAAGAAGTAAAAAAGCGATCAACACCCCTGTTACCAGTGGGCTGAAATAGCACAAAACAACCAAAGTAGCAAAAAAGAGAACCACCATCTGACACGTAAGGAGCAATGGCATCAAATAGTTTTCTTCTATTAATTTCACATCATTGAGAACAGCAGACAAGTAATCTGCTGATGTCTGTTTATAGTAAGTTTGCGGATTTCTGCCCATAACTCCGTAAAATATTCGATTTCTCAAATCCTTTGTTACATTCCGCAGCAAAATTTTGCTGCAGAAGGCTTCCATAAGGCTGAGCCCGCATAAAACAGCCATGTAAATCATCATCACCACTGCCAGCCGTGCGAAGCCCGAACTGTCTTTTGCAATGGCTACATCCAGAATCTGCTGCAGGATAACAGAGATAAAAGCTGCTGCAACTGCATTCAGCGCTCCCAGCAGCATAACTCCTGTCAGGATCCATCTGTTTTTTTTCACTAGAAATTTCATTTCTTTCCTCCTTATAAATTCGATATTCTTCTAATTTCATCGACATATACAAAATATAATAAAATTCTATATATGTCAATCTTGTTTCATATAAATCGAATTATTGTACAAAAAACAGCCGCTGCGTTATTCGCATAACAGCTGCTCCTTTTATATATAATTTAGCCGGACTACAAAAACATCTGCTCTATGCCTGTAATACACTCCTTCACAGCCTCTTCCCTAAGCACATAGTACACTCTTGCATCCTTTTTTTCTACTCCGACAAGACCACAGGCAAGCAATACGTTCATGTGATGCGACATGGTAGAAGCAGACAGCTCCAAAGCTTCTGCCAGCTCCAAGTTGTATTTGCAGCCTTCTTTCAGCCTGCATAAAATATCCAATTTGCTTCGGTCTCCCAATGCTTTCATTCTTGCCATCAGAAGTTCCTTCTGCTCTTCTTCTGTTCCGCCTTTCCGCTCCAGGAAATCCAAAAAAATCCCTTGGTACACCTGTGTGTAGCCTATGATTTGGGCAATCCCTCCTATAAAAGAAGGATATACTGCTGCACCGGGCATGCAGACTTTCGCCAGTTCCTGCGCATGTTTTTCTTCCTGGCCCCGGTAGTGGTTTATCACCGGAGCCAGAGCCTTCTCCATATCCGCTTCTGCCTTTTCATACGCCGGTATATTTCTCTTGACGATTCCAATCAGCTGCTCCATCCAGTACCCCGGGGTCTGCATAAATTCCAGCAAATGCCATTTCAGTTCCGGCGAAGCTTTCAGCCCGGATAAAAAGCGGATTACTTCCTTATCATTTTTTAGCTCTGATCCGGCAGCTTCCTCCAATGCACCAATATATCCCTGATCATCCCGGAGAATAAAAGCCGCTTTCGCCCGGATCTCATCCTCATCTATTTGTGCAGCGTCCAGCCACTCCCTGTTTTCCACCAGCAGCACAGCCATTAAAAGAAAAAACTCCGGCTCTTCCTCCCGAAAGAAAAAATCCATATACTTTTCTTTTGTTTTATATTTATGAAAGCGCTCCACATAACGCAGTATCTTTCTAAAATATTTCTTGTAAAAAACCGCTCCGTCCACTCCCAGCTCGCAAAGCTGCGCAACTGCTTTTTCCCTGCTTCTGTCCTGCACACTGCCATACAGCAGCCCCATTGTCTCAAAAACAGGATCGAATCTGTCTTTCATTTGGATATCCATGATTTTCGCCTTCCTGCATGTTTTTTTCCTTTGTAAGTATACTATGAAATATGAGGAAGCTCAACTGTCTTCCTGTATCTTGACAAACCAAGTTTGCTACACTAAACTACCCTTGGAGGAAAAAAATTATGACACTCAATGAATTAAAAGCAGGAGAAAGTGCTGTTATTTTATCAGTAGGCGGAGAAGGCGCTTTACGGCAGCATTTTCTTGATATGGG
The DNA here is from genome assembly GCA_963558985.1 of uncultured Clostridia bacterium. Classification (GTDB taxonomy): domain Bacteria; phylum Bacillota; class Clostridia; order Peptostreptococcales; family Anaerovoracaceae; genus Hominibacterium. The sequence continues at coordinate 2,822 of CAUWJW010000156.1, forward strand.
ACTCATTCCCGGCGCGGAGGTCACTTTAATTAAACTGGCTCCCATGGGCGATCCGATGGAATTGAGAATCCACAGTTATGAACTTACCCTGCGTCTTGCTGACGCGAAAAAAATAGAAATACGCCCGATTGCACAAAAAGGTGCAGATACTGAGAAGACACCCTCTAAGGCATCCGCTTATCATCCCGGGCTTGGGGAAAGCGGTATCTATCATACGAAAAAAGACGAAGATCCGCTTCCTGCGGATGCGCTTCTGACATTTGCCCTTGCCGGCAATCAGAACTGCGGGAAAACGACTTTGTTCAATCAGCTGACAGGCTCAAACCAGCATGTGGGAAACTTTCCAGGTGTTACGGTGGATCGAAAAGACGGTGCAATCAAGGGACACAGTAATACGCTTGTGACTGACCTTCCCGGCATTTACTCCATGTCCCCCTACAGCAGTGAGGAACTGGTGACCCGGCAATTTCTCCTGGATGATAAACCCCGGGGAATTATTAATATTGTAGATGCCACGAATATTGAGCGAAACCTTTATCTGACTATGCAGCTCCTTGAGCTGGATATTCCTATGGTTCTGGCTCTCAATATGATGGATGAAGTACGTGAAAACGGCGGTTCTATCCGTGTAAATGAGATGGAGGCGATGCTGGGAATCCCGGTTATTCCTATTGCTGCCACTAAAAACGAAGGAATCCACGAACTGGTGGATCACGCTTTACATATCGCACAGTATCAGGAGCGCCCCGGACGGGCGGATTTCTGCAGTCCTGATGATCATAACGGCGCCGTACACAGATGTCTGCATGCTATCATGCATCTAATCGAAGACCATGCCAAGAAGGAGCAGATTCCATTGCGTTTTGCTGCCAGCAAATTGGCGGAAGGGGATTCGGATGTTCTGGAAAAACTCAAGCTGGATAAAAATGAGCAGGATACGCTTACGCATATTATTAAGCAAATGGAAGAAGAGCGCGGACTGGATCATGCTGCTGCGATTGCAGATATGCGCTTCCGCTTTATTGAATCTGTATGCCGTGAAACGGTTGTAAAACCAAAGGAAAGCAGGGAGCATACCAGAAGTGTGAAAATTGACAGGCTGCTTACAGGCAAGTTTACAGCCCTCCCTTCCTTTGTGGGTATTATGGCTCTGGTTTTTTGGCTGACTTTCGGTGTAATCGGATCCTGGCTGTCTGATCTGCTGGAAATGGGTATCGGATGGCTGACTGATCTGACAGATGCAGCGCTGACGTCCTATGGACTCAACCCCGTGATCCATTCCCTTGTAATCGACGGCATCTTTGCCGGAGTGGGAAGTGTCCTCAGCTTTCTGCCCATTATTGTAACACTGTTTTTCTTCCTTTCTATATTGGAAGACAGCGGGTATATGGCTCGAGTCGCATTTGTGATGGACAAGCTTCTGAGAAAAGTGGGACTCTCCGGCCGCAGTATCGTACCTATGCTCATTGGGTTCGGCTGCACGGTTCCCGGTGTTATGGCCAGCCGGACTCTGCCCTCTGAGCGGGATCGGAAAATGACAATTCTCCTGACCCCTTTTATGAGCTGTACGGCAAAGCTTCCTATTTATGCTTTGTTTACAGCTGCCTTTTTCCCGGATCATGCGGCTCTTGTTATGATCGCCCTTTATTTTCTGGGAATCCTGGTCAGTGTGCTGTATGCACTCCTTTTGAAGGGGACGTTCTTCCGCGGAGAACCTGTTCCTTTTGTCATGGAGCTTCCTAATTATCGTATGCCCGGACTGAAAAATGTCTGGCAGCTTTTGTGGGAAAAGGCTAAGGATTTTATTACGAGGGCGTTTACAGTCATTTTTATTGCAACCATTATTATCTGGTTCCTGCAAACCTTTGATGCGCATTTGAATGTGGTATCGGATTCTCAGTACAGCCTTCTGGCTCTGCTTGCCGGTATCATCGCCCCTGTTTTCCTGCCTCTGGGATTCGGAGACTGGAAAATCTCTACAGCCCTGATTACCGGGTTTACGGCAAAGGAAAGTGTTGTATCTACGCTGACGGTTCTTCTTGGCGGCAGCACTGCTGCGCTTTCTGGTCTGTTTACACCGCTGACAGCCGCAGTCTTTTTAGTATTTACACTGCTTTATACGCCTTGTGTTGCTGCTATTTCATCTGTACGAAGAGAACTTGGCGGAAAGTGGGCTTTCGGTGTTGTTGTGATTCAGTGCGTCATCGCCTGGCTCGTTGCCTTCGCTGTCCGCATGATTGGGCTTATGATGGGAGTCGCTTAGCTCGAATCAATCCAACCGAGAATCAGAAATGACGGCTCTGCCTGCCTTGACTTAAAAAGAGTGGCTGCGCCATATTTATGTGATCCATACTTTATCTATGGGTCACATTTTTTGTTTAAGAAAAGATATTCTCGCTTTTTAATTATTCAGTTGTAACACACGTATTATAAACCTACAATAAAATATGATAGAGAGGAAGGGAATTTTGTTGATTTTTTAAAACATGTACGCTATAATGTACATGTCGGGGAGGTGTAAGCAATGCTTAATACTAATATTACAAATTTTAGAAAAAATATTTTCGGGATATTAGAGCAGACAATAAAATATAATGAGCCTGTAAATATTAGCACCAAAGAAGGAAATGCAGTGATTTTGAGCGAAGAAGAATATAATAGCATGATAGAAACTTTATACTTATCTTCTATGCCTGCAACAAAAGAAAAAATCATAGAAGGATTGAATACATCTCTTGATGATTGCATTTCGGAATCCGAGGTAGAGTGGTAGTGTATAAAATTGCCTATACTAAGAAAGCTGTAAAAGATATCGAAAAATTAAAGTCTGCAAAATTAGATGAAAAAACAAAGGCGCTTATAGAACTTGTTAGAGAAAATCCATTTCAAACTCCACCACCATATGAAAAATTGCAAGGGGATTTAAGTGGTGCATATTCAAGAAGAATTAATATTAAACATAGATTTGTATATGAAGTTTTAGAAGAAGAAAAGGCAGTAAAAATATTAAGTATGTGGACGCATTACGAATTTTGAGAGGAGTAGATTTATTCTACTTCCTTCTTTTTTTGGAATGTCAATTAATTTTTATCCCTTTCTTCATGCATTTTTGTCACTGTTTTTTGTGGAAACATATAATAATAAACAATAATAAACAACACTTTTAACCCATTCAGGAACTCGATTATCCTGCATGAAAAAACCTCTTAAACATTGATTTTTCAACATTTAAGAGGTTTATTTCTGGAGGCGACACCCAGATTTGAACTGGGGAATAAAGGTTTTGCAGACCTCTGCCTTACCACTTGGCTATGTCGCCGTATGCAGGCAAAGCATTAAGCTTTGCCTTTGTTATTGGCTAGGGTAGCAGGATTCGAACCTGCGCATGATGGAATCAGAATCCATTGCCTTACCGCTTGGCGATACCCCATCGTTTCTTGCAGCTACGGTTATAAATTGGGGTGGATAGTGGGATTCGAACCCACGCATAATGGAGCCACAACCCATTGTCTTAACCACTTGACGATACCCACCGCATTATGCTCTCCTATTATAAAGGATTTCTCACGATTA
>CAUWJW010000157.1:0-6363 GCA_963558985.1 uncultured Clostridia bacterium
CAATGTGTCCTTCCTGATGGGAAAACCGGTAAAAAGGTACGCCCATGGCTTCGGAAACAGCTTTTCCAAAACCAAGCCCTGCTTTAAATACCGGCATGTAAGAATTTTCCACGGGTCTGGGCCGCTGTGAGCAGGCGACTGCTGCGATTCGTTCTCTAAGACCTTGCCCCAGTGCCCTTTGGATTAAATCCGGAAGGTTTTCTAAATGCTGAAACAGGGCGTCTGATTGCCTCAGCCCTCGTTCGCCCTGTTTTACCCGCAGGAGTGTCCGCAGATCGCAGAGAATTTCTTTGTCCTTGCGGATTACTGCTACGGAAGTTTTATAATTGCTGGTGTCGATTCCCAGTATGCAGTCCTGTTTATGATTCATTTTTCTTTTTCACAATCTGCCCGAGTAATCCATTTATAAATTTCCGTGATTCCTCAGTGCTGTATTTTCTGGCCATGTTTACAGCTTCATCAATGGCGACAGGATCCGGAATACTTTCCATGTACAGAATCTCGCCTACTGCCAGCCTGGCAATAGCCAGATCCACCTTTGCCATACGTTTTGTATTTTGTTTCCTGCTGCCGGTATCAATTTTCTCATCGATTTCTTCCAGATGAGAAAGCACCGCATCACAAAGCTTTCGTGCATAAGATTCCTGTTTCTGATTAAAGTTTTCTTTCAGATAAGATTCCTTTATGCGGTCGCTGTAATCATTTTGTATTTCCATTTGAAAAAATAACTGCATCAAACATTCTCGTTCTTCTGTTCTGGTCATATTGCAGAGCCTCCCCTTTCAGGCATATGAACACCCTGTACATGAATATTGACTGCTTCTGTTGTAAGCTCTGTCATAGACTGAACTTCTTTTTTTACATGTTCTTGTATATCCCACGCGGCAGCCGGTATATTGACCTGGTATTCTACAATCACAAATATGTCTATGATCACGCCGTCATCACCCTGGGAAACTTTAATTCCCTTGGACAGGAGTTCTTTGCCAAGTATCGTTTTAGAAAGCGCATTGGTAAATCCGCCGGCAAGCTCGGCGACTCCCTTTGTTTTTAAAGCAGCATTGGCAGCCAAAACTGCAATGACATCATCTGCAATTTTAAGGGTTCCGACTTTTTGTTCATCTGCCATATTCATTCCATTCACCTCGGGAATTATTATAACAAATTTGCCTTTGGATTACAATGTTTAAAACTTGCTTTGAATCACGATATCAGGAGCTTTCTTTCCTGTTTCCCGCATGAGGATGTCGCAAATTTTAGCTACATCTGACTGGTTCAGTTCCTGCTTATTGACCGTTACATTGACTCCGCTGTCTGTAATCAGTACCAGACATTCCGGCAGACCTTTTGTCTGTATCATGTGCTCTGCATTCTGCTCCTGCTCCATATACTGTAAAAGCTTCAGTTTCTGTTTACTGGCACTTTCTCTTTCTGCACCTGTCTTTGCGGTTGTCTCTGCATCCGTGAGCATGGAGATGACCTGGTTTCGATCCATATTAATTGTAGCTCTCATTTCCTGAAAATAAGCATCTGCATTTTTTAATTCACCGATATCATCAGAAGTAACCAGTTCCGTTTCTTTTTCCTTTTGCTTTTTCTCTTTTTTTGTTGCCTCAGGTTTGGATTCTTCCTGTATGTGGATGCTGTCTACCAGAACATCCCCGTCATGCTCCGGAATCTCTCCGTTGCTTGGGATAGAGTCCGGAGAAGGAAAAACACCTCCTGCAGCAGTTATAATTCCCAGACAAACAGCAGCCATCAAGATACCTCCTGCTATTTTTCTCCTTTTTTTTAATTTCTCCCAAATATTACCTTTTTTCATAATTCCCTTCCTCCTTTTTTTGTTCTCCATCTTTTTTTTCAAAAACCATAACGCTGGATACAGGGATATTAAAAACCGCCCGCACTGCATTGACTAAATCATTTTTTATGATCGGATCCTCTGCACCTTCGGCTGCTACAATCACACCTGTTATCTGCTCCTTTTCATCGTACTGGAGCATAACATCCACCTTTCCTACCCCTTTCATATCCGTAAGGATGCTGCACAAGGCAGCCTCAGTTCCTCCATCATCATCAATGATCTGTTTTCTGCCGTCCTTGTTTTGTGTAAACACATCAAAAGAAAGCAACGCAACTGACAAGATGATTAAAAGGGCGATAATTTTAAGGATCATATCCTTTGCTTTTGGATCTTTTTTCAGCTTTTCAAACATGAAACCCCTCTCTCTCTATGTATATTCCCCTGCCTATCTCCTATTCCAGTAAAATCAGAAGCGGTGATAAAATAGTGGCCATAACTACCAGAGAAAAAATAAATTTTATGTATTTTTCCATACGGGAAACAGGAAGAAGCATTTCAATAAAAGTCAGTGCCAAAATCAGGATGAAAATATTCTTTACCCATTCTTTCATTACTTCCATAATGTACCACCTCCTATGCTGATAATAATTGTAAGGAAGATCAGAAACATCAGTCCGCAAAGACCTAAAACAACAGCCATTGTAATAACTGCACTTCCCATTTCATTGAGACTTTCAGATACCGGTTTTGCAGCAATAGGGCCTGCTATAATTGCGGTAATCTTATAAATGACGGCGATTGCCAGAATCTTTAGGACGGGTACAGTTAACAGACACAAAATGATGAAAATCCCCAAAATACCGATCCCATTTTTTATTACATTGGCACAGCTCAAAACCATGTCGATGGAATCCGCTGCAAATCCGCCCACAATTGGTACGAAATTATCTACAGAATACCGGGCTGTATTGACTAAAAGTCCGTCGGCTGTTTTGGTCACTAGCCCCTGTATAGCGGTAACTCCTGCAAAAATCGTTACGGCAAGCCCTGTAAAAAAGACGGCTGCTTTTCTTAAAAATACTGCCAGTCTGCTGACATAGTCTTTTTCTGTCAGACTGTTGATTAAAATAAAAATACTGGAAAGAAACAGGACTGGCAGGATTACTTTCTGAAGTGCTGTATTAAAGGCTGTAATAGCGCCTAAAATGACCGGATTGAGTATGCTTCCGGATGAAAATCCGCCTATACTTACAAGAAGGGGGATTAAAACAGGAAGCAGAACCTGCATGGTGGAAGTCATTGTATTGAGTGCAGAAAAACAGGCTTCATATGTAACAGTAAAATTCTTCAGACATAAGGTGATGACTAGACAGCTGCAGACCACAGTGCCCAGAGTGGATACAGGTTTTTCTCCAAAGGATCCGGAAAGGTTTTTCAAAAGTCCCATTACAATGCAGATACTGATGATCTGCACGCCCAGCAGGATGCCGCCTTTCACTTCATAGAGAAATACATCTAACAGATTCTGCATTAGAATTTCTGAGTCGAGCAAAGGTTTTCCATCTATGAGACTCTGTACAATATCATCGGTTGAAAGAGATGAAAAAATACCATTGCTTTGTGCGGCAGCATCATCCATAATCTGTTCCAGCTCTGCAAGATCCATGCTTTCCATTTGTTTTTTTAAAATAGCATCATAATCCATAAAAGCCTCCTAAAGTATGGAATTGATCAATTCCAAAATGGCGGTCAGTATGGGCATGGACAAATAAAAGATAGCGATTTTTCCTGCCAGTTCCACCTTTCCTGCAATGGCTCCTTCTCCTGCATCTTTGCAGAGCTGAGAAGTAAAGTCTGCAAGATAGGCGACAACCAGAACTTTTATGATAATCGGAAAAAAATGTTTTCCGTATGTCATTTCTTCATAGACAGTACTGAGAAACTGAAATACGGAAGTCAGTTTATCCAGAGCCATGAGAAAAATGACCATTACGGTTGCAAGTACTACATAAATGGATAGTTCGGGTTTAAAATTCTTTACAATCGCTGCCATAATGACTCCGCCTATGGCGACTGCAGCGATTTTCATAATTTCCACAGGCTGTCCCCCCTAAAATTGAAAAAGTGTTTTTACTGTATCAAAAAATTCGCTGATCATTTGTACTACTAGAAAAAGTACGATTACAATGCCTGCTAAGGTAGTCATCATGGCCTGTTCTTCTCTTCCTGCCCGGACCAGGATCTGATTGAGTACTGCAATGGCAATCCCAATGGCGGCGATTTTAAAAATAATATCAATGTCCATAGTCATAATTGATTCCCCCTTAAATTAAAATAACAGCTATTAGAATGCCTGCAGAAAATCCCAGTCCCCGGTACATTTTTCCTTTTGCTTTCTTTTCCTCGGAAGCTTCTTGTATCTGTGCTTCCAGTTTTGCTTCTGTCAGTGAAAAAACTCCGGCATGTCCCTGTATATCACTTTTTCCAAGCTGCAGTCCCAGGTCTTTTATCACAGCAAGGTCTGTTTCTGTCAGACAGCTTCCTCTGTAAGCTAAATCTGCTGCCTTTTCCCAACAAGTCTTAAACTCCATATTTTCCTTCATCAATCCGATGCACCTTTCCAGCAGTTCCATGCTCCGGTTTTCTTTATAAGAAGCGATTCTGATAAAAACAGTGGGGAGCGGATCTTTGCGATACTGCATCTCAGTGCGCAGCATGCGGATCATGTCTTTCAAATCACTCAGCTCAGTCAGGCGCTGGCTGTAGCTTTGGGCTTTCATCATTCCCAGGCTGCCGCAGGAAAGGATCAGAATCAGGCATAGAAACCACTTAAACATGGATCACCTCTCGGATGGTTCCGGTGTGGGGCTGATCGGTGAGGAAAATAAGGCGGCGAAAAATCTTTTTTTCAATGAGATCTCCGATCTCGGAAGTCTTGGTATCTTCATAGCTTTTTCCGTGGATGGTGGTCAGAATATTTACACCGGAGCATATGGCATTCTGGATGGCCTCAACATCAGCTTGTCTTCCGATTTCATCTGTAACGACTACATCCGGGGACATGGCGCGGATCAGCATGGTCATGCCTTCTGCTTTGGGACATCCGTCCATAACATCTGTGCGGGGTCCCAGATCATAAGATGGTTTTCCCATGCGAATGCCTGCGATTTCAGAACGTTCATCGCATACACCTACTTTGAAGCCTCTGCAGCTGAGCAGCCGAACCAGATCCCGCAGCAGTGTGGTTTTCCCGCATTTTGGCGGCGATATAATCAGGGTGTTCAGCAGTTTATGATCCTGAGACAGTACATGGGGAAGCACCGGTTCTGCTGCACCGATAATTTCTCTGCTTCGTCTCAGGTTAAGAGATGAGATATCTTTGATTAAAGATATCCGCCCTCTGTCCACGACGGCTCTGCCGCACACCCCGATGCGATGTCCGCCGCTGATTGTCAGGTACCCTTTTGCCAGCTCTTCTTCGTAGGCATAATAGGAGTAGTCCAGTAAATTGTTGAGAATTGTTTCAAGATCTGCACCTGTTATGGGAGCATCATTTTTAAGTCCTACTGTTATTTCTTGACTCCCGGAAAGGATGTGGATACTGCCGTATGCACGGATCCGGATCTCCTCCAGTTCTTTTCGAATCTGCCGGGGCAGTTCCATGATGGGGATTTTTATCTTTTCTGGAAGCTTGTTTAAAATCTGCTCCAAGTCGTTCATTTGCAACACCTCTTTTTCTGTTTGTTTGTAACATTGTATTCAGAGGCGGGCGTTTTATTCTGTTTTTTTGTGAACTTGAAAATCGGTTCTTTCCAGGAATTCTAAATTGTAAGGTTAATGTAAGGCTGCAGCAAGGGCAATGTAAGGTTGGCATGATAGAATCTCTTACAAAACAGGAGGTTTTGAGTATGGATACCTACATGATTGAAACAAAAAATCTGACAAAGCAATACGGTTCCCAAAAGAGTGTGGCTGACTTGAATATCCATGTAAAGCGCGGGAGAATTTATGGTCTGCTGGGAAGAAACGGAGCCGGAAAAACTACTACGATGAAAATGCTGCTGGGCTGCCCCGTATCGGCAGTCTAATCGAATCCCCCGGCTTTTATCCCAATCTGACCGGCACAGAGAACCTGCGTATTTTCGCTGCTCTGCGGGGTATCTCAAACAATCATGCTATTAAAGATGCTCTGGATCTGGTAGGATTACCCTATCAAGATAAAAAGCTCTTTTCGCAGTATTCCCTTGGCATGAAACAGCGGCTTGCGATTGCGCTTGCCGTTATGCATGACCCGGAACTTCTGATTCTGGATGAGCCCATCAATGGTCTTGATCCGATCGGCATTGCAGAGGTGCGATCCTTTATCAGGAAACTTTGTGACGCAAGAGGAAAAACCATTTTGATCTCCAGTCACATTCTTTCTGAGATTTCCCTGCTAGCTGACGATATTGGAATTATCGACCACGGCGCATTGCTGGAAGAAGCGAGTCTTGCCCAGTTGGAACAAAAAAGCAGTAAGCATATCCGTTTTACGCTCTCTGATACTGCACAGGCGGCAA
>CAUWJW010000158.1:0-6354 GCA_963558985.1 uncultured Clostridia bacterium
ACAGAGTCGGAAAGCGTGGCTGCGGAAGCTGCGGTCTGGGCTGCGGAAACTTCTTAAAGATTGGAGATGCGATCTGCGAAGGTCCTGAATATGAATCAATTGCAGTAGCAGGTCCGAACGCAGGAATTCGCGATCCGGAAAAAATTGTAAAATTCAACGAAGTAGCCGATGATATGGGTCTGGATACCATCAGTGCCGGAGATACAATTATCTGGGCGATGGAAATGACTGAAAAAGGCATTCATGACTTTGGAATCAAGTTCGGTGAAGCTGACAAAATGATAGAATACCTTAAACTGATGGCAAGAAATGAAGGTGTTGGTAAAGATCTGGCACTGGGATCTAAGAGAGCTTCCGAAAAATATGGCGGAACAGAATTTGCTATGCAGGTAAAGGGTCTGGAATATCCGCAGTATGAACCGCGTGGTTCCTGGGCGATGTCCGTATCCTATGCAGTATCCGACAGAGGCGCATGCCACATGCGTTCCTATGCACCGAATGCAGAAGTATTCGAAGCATCTGCACCTCCGTACTGCGGAGACAACAAAGGACAGCTGGTTTATGATCTGGCTGAATTCAATGCAATCAAATTCTCCCTGTGTATCTGTGACTTCTGGGGAACGATTACTTATGACATCATGGCAGAACTGCTCACCAGAGTGACCGGTGAAGAATGGACTGCAGAACAGATGGGCGAAATTGGACGTCGCGTTATCAATATCGGACGTGCCTTTAACCAGAGAGAAGGATTTGACCGCCGCCACGATACCGTTCCTAAGCGTGTCGTAACTGAAGCACTGCAGCACGGACCTGCAAAGGGTCAGGTGATTCCGCAGGAAGTCTTCGATGATATGCTGAGCCAGTACTATGAAGTAATGGGCTGGGATGAAAACGGCATTATGCCTGAAGAACTGGTGGCTTCCCTCCTGTAAAGAAAAAAAACAAAAAAAGTGGGTTTTTGCTTAGGCAAAAATGATGTATAATAAAAGAGTGTTTGGTAATTACCAACACTCTTTTTTACAAGGAGGAACTATGGAAATCACAATCACATTGAGAGGGACGTTAAAAAAATACTTCGGAGAAGACAAAGAGCGAATCGTGGAAGTCCCAGACGGCTGTACCTGTGATGAAGCACTGCGTACAGTGGGTATCAATTATAAAGAAATCCCCAGCTTTGGTTTTGTTGCCATAAACGGTATGCGTGTAATGATAGACGACAGACTGTCACCGGGAGATGAACTGAAGGCATACTCCAGAATCTCAGGGGGTTGATTTTTAGAACGTTATTGTGCAGGAATGAAAATCGGGAAGAAGGTATTATGAAAGAAAAACAAATTAAGAACTTCGAACGAAACATTAAAATTGCGGTAGCAGGACTGGCTCTTGTAGTTGTAGTACTGGGGATCTGTTCCTTTCTGCAGTTTACCAAACCATATGCAGTAACTGAAGACGGTACAAAGGTAGAAGAACCATGGGAAGTAAAGATCGGAGATGAGAAGTCCTTTGTAGTGGCCAGCGAAAAAGACGGCAAAGATATTATCGAACAGGTAAAGAACAGCTACAGTACAGAGAACACTCAGTCAGAAGCTACAACTCTGTATCCGGAGATTCAGGTAGTCGAGAAAGAACTTGAACGCGGAGATCGGGTAGAAGAGCTGACAGAGCCGGAAGATGCAGTGAAACAGGTAGTGGCAGATAATGAAACAGGGACCCCCCTTGTAATGGTCACAACAGTAGAGCACATAGAAAAGACCAGAGCCATTGACTACAAAACCAAGTACAAAGAATCCGATGACCTGTATGTAGGTCAGGAAAAAGTAATTAAAAAAGGAAAAAAAGGCAAGAAAACAGTAGTAAATCAGGTAGTTAAGGAAAATGGGAAAACCGTTTCCAAAGAAGTGGTTTCTGCTGTAGTGGAAGAAGAACCCAAGAACCGGATTGTTGAAAGAGGAACGAAGGAGCCGGAGGATGGCATGCCGGAAAGCAGTAGCGTTTCCCAGTACGATGCCTCAGGAAGCAGTGCTTCCGGCGGAACGGAAAGCGGTAAAGCTGCAGGCAGTTCAGACAGCGGAAGCAGTACAGTGAACGGATCCGGTCAGGATGTAGCCGATTACGCACTTCAATTTGTAGGAAATCCATATGTTTACGGCGGGACAAGTCTGACAAATGGGGCGGACTGCTCCGGATTTACAATGAGCGTATTTGCGAAATTTGGTGTATCTCTGCCGCATTCTTCCAGCGCGCAGCGTTCTTATGGAAGAGAAGTTTCCTATAGCGAGGCAAAACCGGGAGACCTGATCTGTTATTCCGGCCATGTAGCCATTTATATTGGAAATGGAAAGATTGTGCATGCAAGTACGCCAAGCACAGGAATTAAGGTCAGCACTGCAACCTACCGAGAAGGCTTGTAGAATAATGTTTGAAAACAGATATGAGAGGAATATAGGGACTTTCACCCCCGAAGAAAATGAAAAACTGCAGACCTTTCGTGTCTGCGCAGTGGGATGCGGCGGGCTTGGAGGCTATGTCATTGAGGAGCTGGCAAGACTGGGAATCGGTCACATTACCGCAGTTGACGGTGATGTTTTCCAGGACAGCAATTTAAACAGGCAGCTTTTCAGCACCGAAGAAGTGCTTGGAAAAAGCAAAGCAGAGACTGCCCGGGAGCGGATTCGAAAAGTAAACTCAGAGGTGGAAATAGAAGCAAGACACTGCTTTTTAACAGAAGAGAATGGATTGGAGATTATTACAGAGGATTTTGATATTGTCGTTGATGCGCTTGACAATATACCGGGAAGGCGGATTGTGGAACAATGCTGCAGCAGCAGAAAAATCCCTCTTGTCCATGGGGCCATTGCCGGATGGCAGGGGCAGGTATCTGTCATTATGCCGGGAGATGGTCTGTTTAATAAGCTGTATCCTGAAAACGCTCAGCGCGGTGCCGAAACAGAGACCGGAAATCCGTCTTTTACACCGGCAGTCATTGCAGGTCTTCAGGTGGCTGAAACAGTAAAAGTCCTCCTTGGCAAAGGAGACACGCTGAAAAGCAGGCTTCTGACGATTGACCTGCTTATGCAGGAGTATGAAGTGATTCAATTATAAAGATTGAACTTTTGGATAAAATAGTAATGTACAGGAGGAAGAGGAAAATGAACAAGAGAAAAATGAACAAGAGAAGGTTATTTGCTATACTGCTTGTACTGGTTATGGCAGTTTCTGCAACAGGAGTGCTTTCTGCATGCGGGGGAAGTGACAGCACCGGTGAAGAAGCAGCAGAGAAACCGGAAAATACCAAGCTGATACTGGCAACTACAACAAGCACAAAGGACAGCGGTCTGCTGGATGCGATTCTGCCGGAATTTGAAAAAGAAACAGGATACAATGTAGAAGTGATTTCAGTAGGATCCGGAGAAGCGATGGAGATGGGAGAAAAGGGAGAAGCCGATGTTCTTCTGGTACATTCTCCGGCTGCTGAAAAGGAGTTTGTAGATGGCGGACATGCAGATGCAGACGGCAGAATGGATGTTATGTATAATGATTTTGTTGTGCTGGGACCAAAGGCAGATCCTGCCGGCATTTCCAAAGATGCAAAGAAAGACGCACTGAAAGCTTTTACTGCAATCAATGACAAAAAGGAAACCTTCATTTCCAGAGCAGATGATTCCGGTACACACAAGAAGGAATTAGATATCTGGGAAAAAGCAAAGATTACACCAAAAGGTGACTGGTATGTAGAGGCAGCTGCAGGCATGGGTGATGTTATCACAATGACAGATGAAAAATCCGGGTATACATTATCAGACAGAGCTACCTGGCTCAATGTGGGAAAAAATACAGAATTACAGATTGTATGTGAAAAAGATCCGAGCGGAGTTTTGAACAATCAGTACGGAGTTATTTGTGTAAATCCGGAAAAGAATGAAAATATCAATGCAAAGGGCGCAAAAGCATTCCAGAAATGGATTGTATCAGAGGCAACGCAGAAGCTGATTGGCGACTATGGTGCAAAAGAATATGGAGAAGCTCTCTTTATTCCAAATGCAAAATAAATAGGCGGATGCAAGGGCGGGAATGAATGGTTCCTGCCCTTTTTTAAGTACAATAGACAACTTTTGAAAGGAAGCAGAATCTATGGATGCAATAGGGCAGGGAATCGCAGAGGCCTTTCGGCTGATTCTGACCGGAGACCCTGAGATTTTTGAGATTGTTGGACTCTCTCTTTATGTTTCCTGTTTTTCCGTACTGATTTCCACTTGTATAGGAATTCCTCTCGGGATTCTGCTGGGAATCTGCAAGTTTCGGGGAAAAGGAATCGTGATCAGGATTGTATACACATTTATGAGCCTGCCGCCGGTAATAGCAGGACTTACAATCTTTTTAATCCTGATGAGAAGGGGTCCTCTTGGCCGTTTTCAACTTAATTACACAGTAACGGCTATGATTTTAGCGCAAATATGTTTAGTGACTCCAATTATCATCGGACTTACCTATAATATTGTGAAGGAGAAGGCATCTATTGTAAACAGACTGGGGATTACACTGGGGGCAGATAAATTTTCCGGAATGAAACTGCTGATCTATGAAATGCGTGTAGGTCTTACAACTGCAGTTGTAAGCGGATTTGGACGGGCAATATCGGAAGTGGGTGCTGTGACAATTGTAGGAGGGAACATAAAGGGGCAGACCAGAGTAATGACCACATATATTACGGAATTAAAAGGAATGGGAAACTATGAGAGAGCCATTGCTGTTGGAATTATTCTGCTTTTGATTTCCTTTGCTGTCAATGCGTTGCTGTACCATTTTCAAGAAAGAGAGAGCCGTTAGGAGCAGCATATGGAACTGAGATTTGAGAATTTAAAGAAGCAATATGAAGGACGAATCGTTCTTAACCTGAAAGAGGCAGTGATAAAAACCGGCAGCAGAACAGGAATCATTGGTCCCAACGGTGCCGGAAAAAGTACTTTGATCAATCTGGCTGCAGGGCTTGAGACGGCAGCTGAAGGGAAGATTTATTACGATGGAAAACAGGAAATACCGAGAAAAGATATGACGCTGGTATTTCAGACGCCATATCTGATCAGCTCTACTGTAGAAAAAAATATTGCATATCCGCTGAAACTGCGGGGATGGAAAGAAGAACAGATAGAGGCGCGTGTTAAAGAACTGTGTATAGAATTGAACCTGAATGCTTTCCGAAAAAAGAAAGCCTGGAAGCTGTCCGGAGGCGAAACGCAGAAGGTCGCACTGGCAAGAGCACTTTCTTTTCACCCAAAACTGCTTCTTTTGGATGAGCCGACAGCGAATATTGATCCGGCAACAACCGGTGAAATTGAAAAAATACTGCTTAAAATTAATAAGGAAGAAAAAACAACCATTCTTTTAATTACACATAATTTGGCGCAGGCAAGGCGGCTTTGTGACAGATGCCTTTTTCTAAAGGGCGGGGAACTGATCGAAGAAGGCCCTGCGGAAGAACTGCTTTCAGAGCCGCAGCATAAATGGACGAAACAGTTTGTTGCAGGGGAATTACTCATTTAGGGAGGCATTATGCGAATCGTTATGGTAAAAGGGTTTTCAAAGACAGGGAAAACCACTACAGTTACAGAAATTATTAAAGAACTACGCAGACGGGGTTACAGTGTGGGAACTGTAAAGGATATTCATTATCAGGGATTTCATATGGATACGCCGGGAACAGATACCTACAAACATGCAGCTGCCGGAGCAGAGAGAGTTGCAGCTTTAGGAGAAAAGGAAACGGATTTGCTTTTTTCCAGGAGGATGGATATTCAGGCGCTGCTGAAGTATTATAAAGAGGATTTTGTTATCCTGGAAGGGGATAGCGGTGCTGACTGTCCGGTCATTCTCACGGCAAAGACCGAAGAAGACATTGAAAAGAAAATGAGTGATCGAGTGATTGCTGTTTCGGGAATTATTGCAGGCAGGATAGATCATTATAAAGGCCTGCCTGCCATTGATTGTACAAAGGAGGTTGAAAAAATGGCAGATTTGATTGAAAAAACAACAAAAAAAGAAAAAGAGGAAGCAGAAGTGGTTCTGTCGATTGACGGTGTAGAAATTCCAATGGTTCCTTTTGTGAAAGAGACGCTGAAAAATGTTGTCATAGGTGCAGTAAAAGCTCTCGACGGATTTGAAGAAGGCAAAGAGATTTCTATCAGGGTGAAGGCATGACAGAAATAAAAGAGCTTATTCGCCTGCAGCGTGAATATTTTCAGACAGGAGCCACAAGAAACCCGAAAAAAAGAATCCTGTTTTTAAAAGCGCTGGAGACATCTGTGAGGGAAATGGAGTATACCATACTGGAAGCGCTCTACAGTGATTTGGGAAAAA
>CAUWJW010000159.1:0-6315 GCA_963558985.1 uncultured Clostridia bacterium
ATCTGAATGTCTCCGCCGCCTTCCAGCAAGCGTGCCAGATAGTGGATTGCCGCATCAGGGTCACTTCCGCGGATAGATTTCTGGAGTGCCGACAGCAAATTATATTTATCTTCTCCTCTGTCAAAAAAACAGGTCTGCCTCTGCATCGCTTCCCCTACTGTTTTTTTATCAATTTTAGCTCCCGGACTGAGGTTCTCTGCAATAAACCCCAAGGTATCCAAGGCAACTCTTGCATCCCCGCTGCTCATCTGTGCCAAAATGCGGATTGCGTCTTCATCATATGCAGTCTTTAATCCTCCCAGTCCTTTTACCTTGTCCTTCAATGTTCTAAAAAGGAGCATGCTCAGTTCTTCTTCTGTGAGCCTGCGAAATTCATAAATATTGCGCACTCTGCTTATCACTGCATTATTCACTGCAAAGTAAGGATTTTCCGTGGTGCTACCAATAAAACGGATCACACCTTCTTCCAATGCTTTCAAAAGAGAATCCTGCTGAAGTTTGTTCCACCTGTGAAACTCATCTACATATACATATGTTGTTTCCTTTTGCAGTCCAAAAAAACGGACTTTCGCATTTTCGATGATTTCTTTCAGTTCTTTCGTACCTGTTGTGGATGCATTAATTTCCATAAAATTTGCATCCATTTCTCTTGCTATAATTCTGGCTAACGTAGTTTTTCCTGTTCCGGATGGTCCAAAAAAAATGGCTGAATCAAAGGTTTTATTTTTGATTGCATGATATAGAAGAGAGCCCTTGTACATAAAGTGCGTCTGCCCTACAAAATCATCAAGATTTTCCGGTCTCATCCTTGTGGATAATGGTATCATTTCAGTTCTCCTGCTTATGTTTCTAAGGTTGTTACAAAGGCACCCTCCGCTGTGTCTATTTTGCTGAGTTCCGCTTTTGCTTTATCCTTTGTATCAAATAATTGTCCAATCACTTTAAACGCCCCGTCTTTCTCCAGAGTTTCAACCTCAATCCCTGAAGCTTTCAATTGTGCAGCACTTTTTTCTGCAGCTTCTCTGGTAGAATAGCTGCCAAACTGTATGGCATATCCTGCTGCCGGCCGGACATCAGCTTTATCTTCTATCACTTTATCAGAAGGTGTTTGCGGTGAAACTTTTGATGTTTCTTCTAAAGATTCTTTTCTGCTTTCTGTTGGTTCTCCGCTTTTACTGCCGGCTGTTTCTTCTTTTTCTATATCTGTCTGTTTCTGCTTCAAAATACTCAGCCCTGCCGGTTCATATCCCAGCACGGGATAAATAACATATTTAGCTGTCAGATATCCTGCACATACAGATAAGCATATTATAACAATTACAGGCAAAAAATTCACCTGCATTTTTTGCCCTCTATAGATGGACGGCCGTCTTCTGATACTTCTCCTTCGGTTCATTTCTTCTCCCCTTTTCCTCAAATTGCTTTAATATATCTTATTAAAGCAAGGAATAAAATAGACCATAAGTTGTCTTAAAACGGACATGAAAAAACAGAGCATACCTCATGCTCTGCCTTCTTCAGGCTTAATCCAGGTACACTCTGTTTACTTTACTTCGCTTTTCTTCTCTTTACTGTATTCTGCCTTCTTTTTTCAGAAAACCTTTTTATTTTCTTCGCTTTCAACTCTCTTTCCAATCAGAGCCAGAACAATTCCAATGACAATTGCAGCCAGCCCTCCCCACTTAAGAACTTCCATCGCCTGCGGAATACAGTTAGCGAACATATCGTAATCACTAGGTTCCCACTCACCATAGTCAATCTCGTACCAGCGGAGCCAGAACTGACCGAAGAAAGCCAGTGCTCCTGCAAGAATCAGATATACACCGAATCTTATGGTATCGCCAAAAGCAAGTTTCGTCTTTTTATTAAGCGGGTATTTGACCGGATCATTCTTTGCCATTCCGCCATACAGCCTCTTGAATATAATATATGCAACCGGTCCGCTGCTGATTGCAATCAGTCCCATGCACAGATAATCAGTCCCGTTTACCAATAAGGCAATGATTGCGATTATAATCGGCATTCCTGCATAAAAGACCAGTCCTGCCTTTCCGCCTTTCATAACATACAGACCCTTTGCTTTACGCTCTTCTGTCGGAAGAGTTTTGCGGAGTTTTATCACCGCCAGAGGCAAAATGATATACAGTGCCAGCATAAATACAACTTCTGCACTTACCAAAGTAGTAAAGTCAGATTGGGCTAAAATTAAAGTAACAACTGCCAATGACAGTATCCCTACATACGGAACTCCTCTTTTCCTGCTTACTTTTACTAAAAACTTCGGACACAGATTATCATCTGCCAGTACAAAGAAGCCTCTGGAGCCAGATGCTAAGTATGTGTTAAAAATCGCACACTGGGAAACAATCGCAATTATAAGGAAGATATATCCCCATGCAGCACCAAGGTTTGCAGTCAGTACCGTTGCATAGCCTACTGTTTCTCCTGTAAAACCACCATCTGTAGCCCAGTTTTCCCAACTTCCTGCAGGAAGAGATGCAAGTCCTCCCAGTGTTGGAAGAACATAAGTCAATGCTACCAAAGGCATTGCAATCATCAATCCTTTTGGAATAACCTGCGGGTTTTTCACTTCGCCTGCCATATTAGAGATGCATTCATAACCGCAGTACATCCATACGCAGATACAAATGCCTCCGCCAACACCATCCACCAATGAATAATCTTCCGGCATAAACGGCTCCATCGGATTTGTATTCCAGTTCAGAAGTCCTACAACTGCTACTAAGGCAAATGCCAGAACAATCAGGATCGATAAGATGGTACTTACCCTCCCTACTTCTTTCAGACCCATTAAATTAATTACTGTAAAAATCACAATCATTCCAACTTTCAGGGCATGTATGGCAACTTCTGACATAGGAATCATCTGGCTCACATACCCTGCTACCAGAGCTACATATACACCATTGGTTATATAAGTGGAAACTGTACCCCACCAGCCTGCCTGAAATCCCCAAAACTCGCCAAATGCTTCTTTTACCCAGACATATACGCCTCCTTCCGAAGGAAGTACCGCCCCCATTTCCGCAACTAAGTTACTAATCGGATATGCCCATATCAGAGGAAAAATTATCAGTAAGACCAGTGTCATTCCCGGACCGGCTTCAGGTATCATTTCTTCAATTCCAAAAGCACCTGCTGCAACCAGACAATAGAGCATAAATACAATTCCGGAAACCTTGATATCATGTTTCTTCAAACCTGCTACACCATGTGTATGTGTTTGTTGATTCTGACCCATATTTCCACCTCCTTAAAAGTCAGCTATGGAACCGGTTCCGATTCCATAGCATAATCTTACTTGCTGCTTATTTATTCTTTGCCTTTGCAAAAATATCTGCCATCATTTTCTTATCTTGATCTGCTTTATACGGAGAATCCATTTCTACGATTCCATATTCAAATCCGGCTTCATCCATGATTTCCAGATATGGGATAGGATCAAAGTATTCCGGCCCGAAAACTCCTTTATCCTTCCAAATTCCTCTTCCAATCAGTTCAATACCTATGGCTGCACCAAACCCGGTCTGTGCTACGACAGCCTGCATGTTCCATTTCTTCATAGACTCCTGATTGTCAAATGGCTGGTACATGAAAATTTCTCTTTCTTTGCCCTCTTTGATACCCTTGCAGTGGATTCCTACGCACATCTTTCCAATCATTTCATCACCAATATCCTTTGGCTGAGGTGCACATGCCGCTACAATATCTCTCGGCACCACTTTTACACCGTTTACTTCCACCGGTTCCAGGCTCCTCAGGCCTAAAGCAGTAATCACTTTCAATGCCTGAATCAAATTTTCATCTAATGCAATTTTATAAGTACATTTTTCCAGTCCGTACTTCTGAAGAAATCTAGGCATCAGTACCGTCTCTTCATGTTCAATTTTTACCAGCGTATTCACACCCACGCCTGCCGGCATTTCAAAGGTTTCTTCTGCTGCAAACGGTACATCTGTTATATATCCTTTATCTTTATCCCATTCTACGTTAGGATTGATACATTCGTCAAGAACTGTCCAAACGTTGAATCCAAAGGTAATATCATCCTGCCCTGCACTTGGAATCTCCAGATTGCCTCCATCCTTTACATGAATCTCTTTCAATTCATCAAAGAGATATTCAGCAGCGAATTTAGCAAACACATCTACAACTCCCGGGTCAATCCCCAGACAGATGCAGGCCATATTGCCTTTTTCTTTCCATAAGTCATGCCTGTCAAGATTGTACTTTGCCATAGGTTCCGAAAAGCTCTCTTCCAGAGTCCCATAAACCGGAGGGTCGTATGGGACTGACCATGTTCCCATGCTTACATAATTTATACCGGCTTCATAAGCTGCATCAAAAATATTATTAGATACAAACGGTGCAGCAGCATCCATAACAAAGTCACAATCATGCTTCTTGATGATTTCTACAATCTCTCCTGTATTTTTTGCGTTTACTTGCTGTGGAGTAAATCTTACATCTCCTTTTAAATGTTCACATACTTCTTTTGCACGTTCAAAGTCATAGTCACCTACCACGACCTTTTCCAACCATGTTCCTTTTGGATCTCTGACCTGAAGAATACGAAGGATAGATTCTCCTACAGCACCTGCGCCGACTAATAACATCTTCATAATGAATTCCTCCTTGCTTTCTGAGCGGATCTCCCATTCTCTATTCTCGCAGTGAATACTAAATACTTAATGCATGTTGCATACTTCTCTTTTTCACGAACGAATCATGTATGATTTCTAAATTCTGCTAATGCATTTTTCACACTATAAAAAGAGAAATACGCATTCTCCCACAACAATGAGTGCTGCATATCTCTCTGTCCATTTGCCAGTTGGTTATCTCCTCGTAGGCGCCACATCTAAGTGATCTCTCCAAAGTTTCGTCTGATAACCTTCCTTTTGCCTGCCAGTTTCCACAGAATAGCTGCTACTATCCTGATTTGCTTCTTCGGCCTTCTAATTAAATAGAATGTCTAAGGCTATCATCACCCGAAGTATTTAGTTTTTTGTATGTATACAGTATAGCACAATTTATCTGAATTTTCAAGTAATTTTAAATATTAAAATATTATGTTCCTATTTTTCTTTTTAAAGCACCAATTAAATCAATCATATCTTTTATATAGTAATTTTTTTCTTCCAACTGCTTTTTTATTTTTTCCAAATAGACTTTCTGGTTTCCTCTAATTCCATATTCCACCTGGCTAATAAGTCCTGCCATATTTTCCTGCAGTGTCATGCTCTCCTGCTCTGCAGGCACATAGGCAATACGCACCTGCTTTGTATCCTTATTATAAAAAATGGTGTTAAGGTTCAGCATAATACTGCTTGGCGCAATGAGATACTCTCCGGCTCTGCTTACCAGTATAAAAGTTTTTTCCAAAATTTCTAACGCTTCTTTAGCTTCTGTGATGTTGCATTCTTTCAATGGTGTATATCCGCTGCAGTGATAAAAGGCCAGTTCTCCTTCTTCACTGCTTACAAATCCCATAGGCATAAACAATTCACAAAGGCCGGATGACAAAACTACTTTTTCATAATCTTTTACAGCTCCCTCTTTCAGCTGCAGCTTAAAATCACTGCTTCGAATATCCATTTTATTTTCCCCTGCATTTGCTGCAGGCTCGATAGCCTTTTTCCATAGCATCTTTCTTCTCCATTTCAATCGTATATTTTTCTACTAACTTGCAATCACCTGTATGATATGCTTTTCCTGCATTGCGAAAGCAATAAACATAAGTGCCTGCAGCCATACTGTCCGGCCGGCATCGTTTACAAGACTGATACTGCTTTTTCAGCTGGGGAGTCAATACCATCTGTACTGCATTTTTTCTTACATACACACACTCTTCTCCGTGAAATTTTTTTCCCCACATAGGGAAAATTCTTACAATGCTGCTATTGCCATTCCTCTCCATGGATTCAAATGACATAGGCTCCGTTTTTCTCTGCAGTCCTATAAACCCTCTGCATTTCAGCCTGCTTTCCATAGAAACTTCATCCCAAAATTCCAGCGGCATAGATACATCAATATCATATTTGCAGGAAACCGTAATAATTCCTGTTCTTTTCCTCTCCTTGTATAAATATCGAAAATCCATTACGCTGACTCCATTAAGTCGCTGATTTTCCTTTTTTAAACGGTTTTCCAGTTTTGAAACAAACAGGGGGGCTGCTTTTCTCCCATAAGCCTGCGCAGCAAGATGTCCTGTTTCATCTATCATGGAAAACGTAATATTTTCTGCAGTACTGTAAACTTTTATCAAGTATCCCAGCGTTAGTATACCTAAAA
>CAUWJW010000160.1:0-6301 GCA_963558985.1 uncultured Clostridia bacterium
TGGGAGCATCAGCTGTTCAGATCGGAACAAAGATTATGCTGGAAGGCCCGCAGGCCATTGCAAAGATCACAGAAGATTTGGAGCAGTGGGCAGATAAAAAGGGAATCAGAAGTATAGCAGACATCAGGGGAGAAGCTTTAAAAAGTTTAAAATCCTTTGATGAGATTAAAATTGAGCCGGCAATCAGTACAGCGGCAGGAGAACCATGCGTCGAGAATTGCAGCAAATGCATCAATTCCTGCCTGTATCATGCGATCAGTAAAAAAGGCGAACAGATCAGAGTGGATAAAATGCGGTGTACAGGATGCGGATTATGTGCAGCAATCTGCCCAGAGAAGAAACTGAATTTAGACTGGTAAAAACTCTTGCAATTTTCTGAAAATATGGTATATTATATGTAACTGGTTACATATAATAACGACTGTAATATGGCAGCAAGCCCAAATATGGAATAGATAAAGGAGGAATAGGATCATGTATACTTGTAGTTTAGAAAGAATGACTGACAAGATTAAGACATTCAGTAAATTTGGTGATGCAGGTCATGGCGGAATCACCAGATACTCCCTGTCACCTGAAGCGCATATGGCCCGCGATGAGTTTGTAAAGCGGATGAAAGCCATTGGTGCAGAAATTGAATTTGATGATGTTGCCAACATTTATGCCACACTGCCGGGAACTGACCCCGATGCAAAAAGGATTGTTACCGGTTCCCATTGTGACTCTGTAAAAAATGGCGGCAACTATGACGGTATTTTAGGTGTCATGAGTGCGATGGAAGTGCTAGAAACTATTTACGAAAAGAAAATTCCGCACAAACATCCTATCACTGCAATGATCTGGACCAATGAAGAAGGATCCCTGTATCCGCCGGCAATGATGGTATCAGGTATTGTGTGCAATGATTATCTTCCGCCTGAAATCGCCAAGAATTTTAAATATGACGATATGATGGCAACTAAAGCCATGGAAGCACATGAAGGCAGTGCTGCGACATTCGGAGAAGCGCTGGAGGCCTCTCCGTACAAAGGGGATAAGAAGTACAGACTGGACCAGGAGAGATATATTGCCAATTTTGAAGCACATATTGAGCAGGGTCCGATTCTGGAAGATGAGGGAAAAGATATCGGTGTCGTACAGTGTGTTCTGGGAATGTTCAATTATAGAGTGAAATTTCACGGGTTTGCAGCTCATGCAGGAACCTTCCCGATGACTAAGCGGCATGATGCGCTC
The DNA here is from genome assembly GCA_963558985.1 of uncultured Clostridia bacterium. Classification (GTDB taxonomy): domain Bacteria; phylum Bacillota; class Clostridia; order Peptostreptococcales; family Anaerovoracaceae; genus Hominibacterium. The sequence continues at coordinate 1,234 of CAUWJW010000160.1, forward strand.
TATGCAGCCTCTCAGGCATTGTGCTATCTCCATGAGGAAATAGACAAGCTGGGCCGCCCGGAACTTGTGTATACAACAGGAGAAGTGTCCATTCATCCGTGTGTGCACACAGTCATTCCGGATTATGTGGACTTTTCCCTGGACGTAAGACACGAAGATCCGAAGGTTTTAGAAGCAGTGATGAACATTTTAAAGACGCTTCCGCAGAAAGAATGGGCAGGATGCAAATGTGAGATTGCAGAGCAGTGGAAGAGAGATACCGTATATTGGGATAAGAATCTGGTGGGATTTGTTCAGGAAGCAGCAGATGAACTGGGAATCTCCAATATGAAGATTAACTCCGGAGCAGGCCATGATGCACAATTTGTTTCCTATGTCCTGCCGACAACTATGATTTTTGTTCAGACCAAAGACGGGCTGTCCCATTGTGAACCGGAATTCGCAAAAGCAGAACACTGCACAGAAGGCGCAAGTGTCTTGCTCAATGCCATCTTAAAGGCAGACGAATTCTATAAATAATCAGCCGTTTTTTCAAAAGTGGATTAAACAAAGCGGTAAGGAGGAATGTAAATTGAGTAAAGTAGTAAAGGCAAAATACACGGCAGAAGCTGTATGCGGATTTACACATAGAACTGCTATGGAAGAAGCTGCAAGATGCCTGCTGTGTCATGACGCACCATGCAGCCAGAGCTGCCCGGCAGGAACCGATCCTGCTGGATTTATCCGTTCCATCCGATTCAGAAATGTAAAAGGTGCGGCTGAAACCATCAGAGAAAATAACATTTTGGGTGGGACCTGTGCAAGAGTATGTCCGTATGACAGGCTTTGTGAGGAGGCCTGCTCAAGGTGCGGCATAGACCGTCCGATTGAGATTGGAAAGCTGCAGAGATATGCCATTGAGCAGGAGAAGATTTTCGGTATGCAGACACTTAAAGCTCCGGAAAAGAAAAGAAACGGAAATCTTGCCTGTATTGGGGCAGGACCTGCCTCTCTGGCATGTGCATGTGAACTTGCCAAAGCCGGCTATCCTGTTACCATCTTTGAAAGAGAGGCGAAAGCAGGCGGAGTGCTTACTTACGGTATTGTTCCAAGCAGACTGCCGCAGGAGGTAGTGGATCACGATATTGCTCAGCTGGAAGGTCTTGGTGTAAAGTTTGAGTTTGGCAGAACCGTAAAAGCAGTAGATACGGACGCTTTCGATGCAGTCTTTATCGGCACCGGTCTTTGGGGAACAAAGGTGCCTGATCTGCCGGGCAAAGAGTTGAACGGCGTGTATGCTGCTGCAGATTTCCTTAAGCAGGCAAGAACCTCCGGCGGAACTTTTGAACCGGGAAACAGAGTTGTGGTAGTAGGAGGAGGAGATGTTACTGTTGACTGTGCTGTCACAGCAAAGCTTTTAGGAGCAGAAGATGTAAAGATCGTATATCGCAGAACACTGGAAGAAGCTCCCGGAAACATGACCGAGTTCCAATATGCATTGCAGCTTGGCATAGGAATCACTACAGGTATGGCACCGGAAGCGGCAGAAGGAAACGGGAAGGTGGAAGCTGCCGTATTTAAGGGATTCAGAGATGAGAATGCGCAGATGCGGATACCGGCAGATACGCTGATTTTCGCAACCGGACAGGGACCTGAAGATATGACGGAAGTAGCTCCTGTGGAACTGACAGAGAAGGGTACAATCCGCGCCGCAGAAGATGGAAGCACTGGCGCAGAAAAATATTTTGCAGCCGGAGATATCGTAAACGGCGGAAAAACAGTTGTAGAGGCAGTTGCCGCAGGAAAAGCCGCTGCAGCATCTATGATTGCATACCTGGAAAAGAAAGGAGTGAAGTAGGATGGCAGTTAAGAAAGATTTATCAATTAACTTTTTAGGTGTTGAGTGCGAAAATCCGTTCTTCCTTTCATCCTCGCCGGTTGGAAGCAATTACGAGATGGTTGCCAAATCCTTTGAAACAGGGTGGGGCGGCGTATTCTATAAGACAATAGGAATTTTTGTTGCAGATGAATGCTCGCCAAGGTTTGATCAGGTAAACAAAGAGGGGCTTCCCTGGGTAGGGTTTAAGAACATGGAACAGATTTCTGATAAACCGACGGAATTAAACTTTGAAAATATGCGGAAGCTGAAAAGGGCTTATCCGGATAAAGTAATGGTTGCATCTATTATGGGAAGCAACGAGCAGGAATGGAGAGATCTGGCAAAAATGGCAGAGCAGGCAGAGGCGGATTTGATTGAAGGCAATTTCTCCTGCCCGCAGATGACAAGTCATGATATGGGATCTGATGTTGGTACAAATCTGGAACTGGTAAGATCCTATTCCAAAGCAGTCGCAGAAACAACGAAGATCCCTTTCATCGCAAAGATGACGCCGAACTGCAAGAATATGGAGGAACCTGCCATTGCAGCGATTGAAGGTGGAGCAGCCTCCGTATCTGCAATCAATACAATTAAATCCATTACAAATATTGACTTTGAAAATATGACAGCTATGCCGGTGGTAAACGGGAAATCCTCCATTTCCGGATATTCCGGCGCAGCCGTTAAACCGATTGCACTTCGATTCATTGCACAGATGCTGCAGAATGAGAAACTGAAAAACCTGGAAATTTCAGGTATCGGAGGCATTGAGACCTGGAGAGATGCTGCGGAATTCTTAGCATTAGGATGCAGAAATGTGCAAGTGACAACAGCGATTATGCAATATGGCTATCGAATTGTAGAAGACATGGCAAATGGACTGATGCACTTTATGGATGAGAGAGGCTATAACAAACTGGATGATTTTATAGGGTGTGCATTGCCGAATATCATCCCAGCAGAAGAGCTGAACCGCGACTTTAAGATTCTGCCGAACTTTGACGAAGAGAAATGTATCGGATGCGGAAGATGTTATATCTCCTGCTATGACGGAGCACATCAGGCCATTGACTGGAATGAAGAGAAAAGAAGACCGGAACTTAATGACAATTGCGTTGGATGTCACCTGTGTCTTAATGTCTGTCCGGTTCAGGAGTGTATCACACCGGGAGAAATCAAGTGGAAAGACGGAAGGTCTCAGGTGGACATTACACTTAAACATCATTACGAGTAGTATTGGAGCAATTTTCACACAAAGTTACCATACACAAGCAAAATGGCGTCCTTTTTGAGGGCGCTGTTTTGCTGTGGTAATCATATAAAAGGGGGAATCATGGATAAAAAGTTTATCAAAAACCATTATAAAGCACTGATGGAGATTTTTAACTGTTTGAAAGTGGGAGTTTACATTACAGATGGAAAGGGAGATACCCTTTTTCTTAATGATGAATCCTGCAAGACAGGAGGACTTACCAGAGAAGAAGTGCTGGGGAAGAATATGAAAGAGCTGGAGGATATGGGGTTCATTGCTGACTCGGTCACACTGAAAACCTTAAAGAGCGGTGAGGAAGAGGAAATTATTCAAAACCTGGGAGACGGGGATAAAGTATATGTAACCGGAACACCCCTTTATAAAGACGGAAAGATCCAGCTTGTAATATGCACAGAGCGGGATATTACAGAAACGCTCACCTTGCGCAAGCTGCTTAAGGAAAGAGCATACGACCATGTTAAAATCAAAAAAGAAATAGAATATTTGAAGCAGCAAAACATGACCATGTACGGTAATATGATAGCAGAAGACGAAGAGTCTAAGCTTTTGGCGGAAAAGGCCATGAGAATCGCAAAGCTGGATGCAACCGTACTGCTTACAGGTGAATCAGGTACAGGAAAAGAAGTATTTGCTAATGTTATTTATCAGAACAGCAGGCGTGTGGGCAAACCCTTTATTAAAGTCAATTGTGCGGCTATACCGGAGAGCCTCATTGAGTCGGAGCTGTTCGGTTATGAAAAAGGTGCTTTTACAGGTGCAGAAAAGAAGGGGAAAATGGGGTTGTTTGAGATGGCTGATAATGGCACACTGTTTTTGGACGAGATCGGAGAATTGCCGGTTCACCTGCAGTCTAAACTGCTGAGAGTTCTGCAGGAAAAGGAGATTATGAGAGTGGGAGGATCAGAGGTGATTCCTCTGGATATCAGATTGATTGCAGCAACCAACCGGGATTTGAAACAGGCTGTCTCAGATGGAACATTTCGGGGGGATCTGTATTATAGGCTTAATATCATGCCATTGGAGCTGTTACCGTTGCGAGGCAGAAAAAAGGATATCAAAGCTCTGACACTGACCTTTGTAAAACGGTTGAATCAGCAGTATAAATTAAATAAAACCATTACGGACGATGCGATTGAAGCTTTACAGAAATTTGACTGGCCGGGAAATATTCGGGAATTGGAAAATATCGTAGAACGTATTATGATCAGCTTTGATGGAGAAACTATAACAAAATTCCAAGTGGAAAGAGCCATTGGGATGCCTGTTGAAACGGATGTGCAAATACCCGAACTGGATGCGGAAAGTGGGAAGAGTATGAACGAACTGCTAGAAATGTATGAAAAGCAGGTTTTGGAGACCATGATGAAAAAGCACAAAAGAGCCAGTGATGTTGCAAGGGCATTGAAAATGAATAAATCAACCCTGTCACGGAGGATGAAAAAGTATAATTTAGAATAGAATTTCAATTTTAAAACAAATAATTTCAAATATGAAACAAAAACAGGAAGATAAAAGCGAAAATTCAGAAGAAACAGGAAAATGTTTCAGATATGAAACAAACTCCTGTTTTTTCTGTTAAAAGCAGGAAGTGAAAAATGATCAATTTGAATAAACGTTGAAATTCCAATGTTTGTAGAAGACACACCGGAAGTGGCATGCTACTTGCTCTATATATAGGCATCGCGATACAAATTAAACCAATACATAAGGAGGAATAAATGATGAAAGTTTTAATCGTAGGTGCCGGAGGACAGGGCGGCGCATGTGCATCTATTTTGGCAAGACAGGAATCCGTAGAAGAGATCAGGTTAGTGGATTTAAAAGAGGAAACAGCTCAGGCAGTTGCCGGAGAGATTGGAAGTGCAAAGGTAAAGACGGGAGCAGTCAATGCTACAGACCCTGATGATGTAGCAAGAGCTGCAGAAGGGGTAGACGTG
>CAUWJW010000161.1:0-6278 GCA_963558985.1 uncultured Clostridia bacterium
AGTTTAATCTGTGTTTTGGCAGCCTCCTGTCCTTTACGGACGCTGAAAGCAGCATCGCTCGCTGCAACCGCACCTACATTTCTCAAAGCACCCTGCTTAACGCGCACACTGCCAACGGTTTCTCCTTTTTTAACCACCGTTTCCGTATCATAAAAGTTCTCTAATACATAATCATTAAGCTGTATCGTATCATAGTACCTTCCCTCTGTGCCCGAATGGAGTACCACGGAAATCAATTCTGCGCCATTGCGACGGACCGCATTTACAAGGCAGCCGCCTGCTGTACTGGTCAGGCCTGTTTTGACGCCTACCGTCCCTTCGTATTTTGGTACAAATTTCACTTTGTTCCCAGTTCCGTCATCCATTTTTACGGGTTTGGTATCCCACAGACACTTATTGGTATTTTCCAGTTTCCTGGCTTTGGATTTATTCGTTGCGGGAATGGTATACTTCGCTGTACCCGTCAGCTTGCGGAAACGTTTATCCTGCATGGCGCTGCGTGTGATCACCGCCAGATCGTAAGCAGTCGTCAAATGAGCTTCCTGCCCTTTCCAGTTGAGGCCGTTGGGATTAAGAAAATGCGTACTTTTTGCCCCGCAGGCCGCCGCTTTCTCATCCATCATTTTACAGAAGTTCTCAACGGTTCCTCCAATCTCTTCGGCAAGGGCTACTGCCGCATCGTTTGCCGAAGGAAGCATCAGCGCATACAGGAGTTCCTCCACTGTAAACTTCTCGCCCTTTTTGATACCAATGTTGCTTCCCATGGGAGAACCATCATGGGGTATTGTAATCTGCTGCTCCGGATCCAGATGCTCCAGCGCAAGCATACAGGTAACAATCTTTGTAGTACTTGCCGGTTCTCTCTTTGTGTGAATATCCTTTTCATATAAGATCTCGCCTGTCTGCGCATCCATAACCAGCGCCGCCTGCGCCTGCAGATTCAATTCTGCCGCAGACACAGCAGATGCCGGCATCCACTGGATGCAGGCAACTGTGAGAATCATTATGAAAAGAATCAGTCGTCTCTTTTGTTTCATAACTTACCTTTATTTTTCAAAGAAAAAGTCTGCCAGGGCATAGCCGCTGTCAAAATACTCTCCTTTTGCTCCGGATGTTTCGTTAAAGCTGCGTGACGGATCTGCTTCTTCTTCTTTTGTGCTGTCATAAATCACATAAGGAATCGGATCTGCCGAATGGGTTCTGATGGACAAAGGCGTCCTGTGATCCGGAACGATCAGCACTCTGTAGTCTTCTCCCGCTTCCCGGAAATAGGAAACAATCGGTTTGAGCACCTTTTCATCAATGGATTCCAGACACTGAATTTTCCCTTCCATATCTCCCTGATGAGAACATTCATCCGGTCCTTCCAAGTGCATATACACAAAGTCCTTTCCGTCTTTGAACTCATGGATGGCTGCTTTTGCTTTTCCGTCAAAGTTGGTATGCAGCGTTCCCGTAGCGCCTTCCACGTCTACGGAATTGAGTCCTGCACAAATGGCAATTCCTTTAATCAGATCCACTGCGGAGATGGCAGTTCCTTTGATTCCGTATTTGTCATAGAAGGAAGAAAGGCTCGGCTTTTTCCCCTGCCCCCAGATCCACAGGGTGTTTGCAGGGTTCAGTCCCTTCTCCTGTCTTGCCTTGTTCACCGGATGGTTTTTCAGAATCTCATAGCTTTCCTTCATCATTTTTGTAATGAATTCACTTCCCTCTCCCTTTGGAAGATGGTCGCCCGCTCTCTGCGTCAGTACATCGTGCGGCGGGGTCAAATCATATTCTGTGGATCCGTTATGTACAATCATGCAGTGACGGTAGCTGACTCCAGTGTAAAAATGAATCTTATCATCTGCAAATTTCTCATTGACAGCCTGAATCAGCTGATCGGCTTCTTCTGTCGTAATATCTCCGGAGCTGTGATCTTCAATAATGAGATCTTCATACTCGCCTTCTCCCGAAAGGGTTACCAGATTGGTTCTAAAGGCTACATCTGTATCGGACATATCGATACCGATGCTCGCTGCCTCCAGAGGTGATCTTCCGGTCAGGTAAACCGCCGGATCATATCCCATAACAGACAGATTGGCAGCATCAGAGCCTGGTGCCACTCCCGGCGGAATGGTCTTTACCATGCCCACTTTTCCCTTAGCGGCCAGTTCATTGATCATCTGCATATTGGCTGCTTCCAGAGGTGTTTTCCCTCCAAGGCTTTCAATCGGTTCATCTCCGGCTCCGTCCGGAACCAGTATTAAATATTTCATCGCTCTTTTTTCCTCCTTAACGACAAAAGCTTCCCTGCCTGAGAAGGGAAGCCCTGTCATCTATTTGTGTTCTGCTTCAAACTTTTTCATAAAGTCAATCAGTGTTTCTACGCCTTCCAGCGGCATAGCATTATAGATGCTGGCTCTCATTCCGCCGATGGATCTGTGTCCGTTGAGATTGTGCAGACCCTGTGCCTTGCCCTGAGCTACAAACTCTTTGTCCAGATCGCTGTCTCCTGTTACAAATACCACATTCATGAGGGAGCGGTCCTGCTCTCTTACCGGACAGGTGTAAAGATCACTTGCATCAATAAAGTCATACAGCATCTTCGCCTTCTTCACGTCCAGATCGTGCATAGCAGCAATGCCTCCAATGCTCTTGATATATTTGAACACTTCCCCTGCCACATAGATGCCGAAGCAGTTTGGCGTATTGTACGCAGAATCGTTGTCCGCATGCACCTGATAATCCAGATAAGTCGGCACGTTTTCTTTTGCAGCGCCCAGCAGATCTTCTCTTACGATAACGATCGTCACCCCGGCAGGAGCTACATTCTTCTGTGCGCCGGCATAAATCAGTCCGAACTTGCTCACATCTACCTCTTCAGATAAGATGCAGGAGGACATGTCCGCTACCAGAGGGATATCTCCTGTATCCGGAATATATGGATAATGTGTTCCGTAAATAGTATTATTAAAAGTAATATGTACATAATCCGCATCCGGTCTGAATGCTTCTTTCTTTACTTCCGGAATATAGGAGAATGTAGATTCTTCAGATGAAGCTGTAATCTTGATATCTCCGAATTTCTTTGCTTCCTTTGCTGCTTTCTTCGCCCAGGAGCCTGTTACGATGTAGTCTGCCTTTCCTGATTTGGTCAGCAGATTCAGGGGAACCATGGCAAACTGCAGTGTGGCACCGCCCTGCAGGAACAGCACTTTATAATTGTCCGGAATCGCCATGATGTCTCTCAGATTCTGCTCCGCATCTGCCAGAATTGCTTTGAATTCTTTGGAACGGTGGCTCATCTCCATTACGGACTCACCGCCCCCCTCATAGTTTGGCAGTTCCTTTGCCACTGTTTCTATCACAGAAAGGGGCAGCATGGATGGTCCTGCGGAAAAGTTGTATGCTCTATTATAACTCAATTTGTTCACCTCCATAGATTTGAGTTTCTTCTGATAAATTTATGATTCCCTATTATATCACTTTACTGCTCTATGGTAAAGTGATATAATTTAGGATAATTCAAAATTTAAGAGAGGTGAAACCATGTACAAAATTGCAACCCTGAATAAAATTTCACCGGTAGGTCTTTCCCGGCTGACCGATGAGTATACAGTAATTGATGATATTAACGAGGCCAATGGTATTTTAGTAAGAAGCCATGCTATGCATGAAATGGAGTTTTCAAAAGATCTTCTTGCTATTGCGCGTGCAGGTGCCGGAGTCAATAATATTCCCCTCGACCGCTGCGCCCAGGAGGGTATCGTAGTCTTCAACACACCCGGAGCCAATGCAAATGCAGTAAAAGAGCTTGTTTTAGCCGGTATGCTGCTTGCTGCAAGAAACATCCCTGAAGGGCTGGCGTGGGCCAAAACCCTTGCAGGAACCGAAGGCGTCGGAAAGGCAGTGGAAAAAGGCAAAGGCCAGTTTGCAGGAACCGAAATCAAGGGCAAGACGCTTGGAATCATTGGTCTTGGCGCAATTGGTGTAATGGTTGCCAATGCTGCAGAAGAACTTGGTATGGATGTCATCGGCTATGACCCGTTCCTCAACGTAAAGTCTGCCCACAGCCTTTCAAACACCATCAGAATCGCAGACGCTTTAAAGGATCTTTATCCGAAATGCGACTATATCAGTATTCACGTTCCTGCTATGGACAGCACCAAAGGAATGGTCAATAAGGAAGCCTTTGATCAGATGAAGGATGGCGTAATCTTCCTCAACTTCTCAAGAGACAAGCTGATGGATGATGATGCTCTGGAACAGGCTCTTGCCTCCGGAAAAGTGAAAAGATATGTAACTGACTTCACAGATGACCGCGTAATTAATTTTGAAAACACCATCGTTCTGCCGCACCTGGGAGCTTCTTCTGCTGAAGCTGAGGACAACTGTGCTTCCATGGCTGTAGATCAGATTATGGACTATATTGAAAACGGAAATATTGTAAACTCTGTAAACTTCCCTGCCTGCACCCTTGGACCAATGGCAGAGGGAACTGCAAGAGCCTGCATCATACATAAGAATGTTCCTGCCATTTTAGGCAAAATCACAGGAATTTTCGCAGATCTGAACATTAATGTGGAAAATATGATTAATAAGAGCAAAGGCGATTTTGCATATACGCTTGTGGAAACTGACACTGAAGTGTCTGCTGAAGAACTGCAGGCAAAACTGAATACGGATGAATTTATTTCTGTACGTGTTGTAAAATAAATCCGATTCCCTCAAAACGAATAAAAATCCGGAAACCTCCTTCTCAAAGGACACGGTTTCCGGATTTTTGTGATTTACTGCTCACACTTGTCTGCTGCGCCTTTATTTCCGCAGCTTTTCAATATTTTCAATATAGACTGATACTTCCCCACAGTCAGGGCATACTGCCACTCTCGGCTGAATCCTCTTTGCCAGAAGCGCATCGCTTTCTACCAGCTGAATCATTGCTGCCTCTGACTCTTCACGAATGGTATATCCTTCAATCATCTCTTTACCGCATCTCAAACATTTCCTCATAATAACACCTCCTACAGACGCTTTACCGGTTTCCTTTTACTGAATCCGGATGTGTCATCCCACACTTTATTTACTAAGATTCCCAGGCACATAACCCATGCCAGGAAATAAAACCAAAACATAACAGCAGCAATAGACGACAAGGTCCCGTAAATAATATCATAGTTGGCTACATGCATCGTGTAGCTGGCATAAATCACTGTCACCACCATCATGCCGCCTGCCGCAAAGATACTCCCCGGCAGAATCTTGCGGAAAGGTACCCGGGTACTTGGAAGAATATAATAATTATAGCTTACCATCAGAAAATAAAGCGCAAGCCCCAGGATCCACCGAAGATACATCCAGATATTGTTAATATATTTGTCCGCATCCAGATTCAGAAGTCCTGCAAGGGATTCCAGCAGAAAATTCCCGTTACCTAAAATAATCAGAGCAAAAGCAATGGTAAATAAGGTGACTGTCATGGTCCGCACTGCACGGAACCGCTCCCTCCAGTAGCCTCTTCCTGTGCTTTTTCCATCTGAAAAAGTATAATTGGTAATGCGCATAATTGCAAACTGCGCTCTGGATGCCGCCCATAATGCCATAAATACAAAGACCAGATTTCCTGCCCCGGCAGATGAAAACCGGGTAAGCTGCCAAAGCATGTCGGATACTTCCCTGCCGGTATATTCACTGATCCATCGCACCATATCCTCTGCCGACAAATCAAAATATCCTAAGATCTGCGTCAGAAGCAGGAATATCGGAACCAGTGACAATAACAGGTAAAAAGAAATCTGGGCTGCAAATCCCTGATAATACGGGTCCCGAAACTGCTTGATTCCTAAAAAGACCATTTGTAATAACCGCTGTTTCATACAAACCTCTGCTCTTACTTTTCCATCAGGAGCTGATTCTTTTCTTCCAGCTGCTGTTTCAGCGCTTTTAATGCATTCCCCCGGTGACTGATCTTATTTTTTTCTTCCGGTTCAAACTCCCCGAAGGTAATATCATATCCGAGCGGAACAAAAAGTGGATCATAGCCGAATCCGTTGCTGCCTTTTTCCTCTAAAACCAAGTGGCCTTCTACTTCACCCCGGGCAACGATTTTCTCCCCGTCCGGATACACCATGGTAATCACTGATACAAAGCGACCTGTTCTGTCCTCATACGGGACATCTTTCAGCAGTGCCTTCAGCTTTTCATTGTTAGCTCTGTCATCTCCGTCTTCTCCTGCAAAGCGGGCGGAATAAACACCCGGTGCACCAGAGAGACAGTCCACCTCAAGCCCTGAATCA
>CAUWJW010000162.1:0-6248 GCA_963558985.1 uncultured Clostridia bacterium
ATGATTATCTATGACTTCACATACTCTTGCAGGATCTATCGGTTCGGAAGCAGTCTGAGATCTATTGCCGGTTTCCAAAGGCAGCGCTGTCCCATCCTTTTTTAGCATATAATCCGACACTGCATCATTTTGAGGATCTTCTACCATACGTAAATGTGCCGGCACATTTTCTCTTGATAAATCTTGATTCACTGTATCAATCACATTATTTAAATCTACCCTTTGGTCTTCCGGAGATAAAATAACTAATTGAAAGTTTATAGAGTCATCTTCTGAAGTATCATCAAATTCTTCAGCGTTCAACTCCTGGTTGCCTTCATAAACAATTTCAGCAATTTGAGCTTCTGTACTCGTCTGCTCTGTGCTTTCACTTCTTCCTCATTGCACCTGAATATACTTTTTCTTTACCGGTTCCTTTATTGATAATTTTCATTGTGCATTTTGCCGAAGTTATGCTTTGTGATGATTTGGCATTAATCATTGCAGTTGCTGTTGCCTTTCCTTTTGAAACAGACAGTCTGGCAAGAGCGCTCAGAGCCGAAACATATGCAGGCACTCCCGGGGAAATCTCTTCCGGCGCTGTTGTCTCTGTCTCTATGCCGCCTTCTGCCATGCAAACTTCATCGCTGTCCTGGACTGCTGCAAAGCCTGACCCTGCAGTTAACAGAAACATACAGACTACTAACGCAAATACCCTGCTACTTTTTTTCATAATAAAAAATCCCTCCTTAAAAACAGTTCTACTAATAAAACCTTTTTAAAGAGGAATTTGTGACACTTTTCCCTATTTTTTTTTAAATTTTTTACGTCAGGTTATTGGCGATGTTAATCAGCGTCTCCTGATCCAGCTTAGAGGTGATCTCAAAATAAACGCCGTCTTCTTCCCACATAAGCATGTGATTGTCGTTGCCCCCTACATAATAAGCTTCACAGGTTTTCACTGTGCAGGCCTCTTTCTTACTTGTCTCCGAATCAATGGACATGGCGAAGCTCTTATCATTAATCTGCGTAATGAAGAGTGTATCGCCGGTTGTCCGGTTCTTGTAGGTCAGGGTATGCATAGAGTCGAACTTCTCTTCCCCCTGCTTCACATAGCCGTCCGGCAGATACCCGGGCTTTCGGATATGGGCACTTTTCGCTCCGCTCTCCTGCCGGATCATATCGCTGTGCCCCTTTTCCTCAGAAAAGAAAAAGCCGAATACTGCCAGACGAAAGGCCTCCGACTGCACAGTCGCCAGTCCGGTCAGAAAAACACAGAGAAAAATACCGGCAGCCCATATGATTGCCCGCCTCTTTTTTCTCCCGGCTTTGGCCTTCTTATCGGACAAATCCGCCTCTTCCCGGTCAAACTCCTGAAAAGCCTCCTGCCTCTTCTTATATAATTCTGCGGCAAGTTCTTCCATAAGCTCAGCCGCCCTTTTTTCGTAGTCCATCTCTGTCACCGCCTGTCCTCCAGAATCTCACTCAGCCTTTTTCTGGCTCTGGAAAGCCGTTTTCTCACAGTACTCTCTTTAATCTCCAGAATTTCGCCGATCTCAGCATCAGAATACGCATCCACATATTTCAGACACAGAATATCCTTATCCTGCTCCCTTAGTTCCTCAAGCAGAAGCATAATCTCTTCACTGAAACCATGCTGCTCTTCAAAAGCAGGTGCATCAAATACGCCTCCTGCCAGCAGCGCCAGTTCTTCCGGCGGTGCAGAAACCGTCCGCCTCCTGCTTCGTTTTCCCACTTCTGTCAGAGCCGTATTCTTTGTGATGACCAGAATAAAATGTTTGCATTTATCCGAATCAATATCATCTATTTTCTCCATATTTTTCATGATTCTGATCATAGAAAGCTGTACCACATCTTCTGCCTCATGGATATCTTTCACAATGGCATATGCCAGGCGCTTCATGGTCCGGCGGTACCGCTCATACAGCGCATCCATCAGATCGGAACTTGTTCTAAAGTCTCTCGGCGACATTACATTCTCCAGTGCACTTCTAATACTGCTGCCCTTCTTTTGCCTTTGCTTCCTCCCAGGGAAGGATATCTCCGTCTTCCTTAAGATATTCCAGAAGCTCAGGCAGCCCTTCTCCCGTATAGGCGCTCACGAAAAAAATCTTTTCGCATCCTGCCAGACGGAGCCACTCTGCCGCCTGCTCCGGGTTTCCCATGGGATGCTCGATTTTCGTCACAATCCCCACCACTTCCCGGGTGCTGATGGCGCACACATTGGGCGGATACAGGGAAAAAGGCTCCAGTGAGCTGATTAAAAGACCCACCACGTCAGCTTCATAGGAATACACAGCCAAAGCGCCGCCCAAAGTCTTAGTCTCTGCGTATTCCCCCGGCGTGTCAATGATCACATCGTAATTATTTACATATTGAGTCTTGTGATAGGTAATACTCTCCCCTTTGAGCGCCTGGGTAAGCGTTGTTTTTCCCGCCTCGCTGCGCCCGATAAAAATAATCTTGCGCATGCCTGCTACCTTCTTGTAATATCACAGGCCGCATAGCCCAGATCATCTCTGAAATACCGGACAATCTCTTCCATGGCCGTATCCACTTCCGAAAGCCGCCCGGTGATAATCAGAGTGCCGCTGAACCGATCCACAAATCCCAGATACACGTCCCCTGCTTTGATGGCGATATCACTTGCAATTACAGCCGATTCCGGCGGGCTCACATTGAGAATCCCAATGGCAGAGCTTGCATAATCAATCTCCGGGTTGAGTCCCAGCTTCTTGTACACAATAGGACGGGGTCCCCCGATGACATGCGCCAGCGTAATCTGTTTTCCCGGCACCAGCTCCTGTATAATCCTCAGTCTCCCTTCTGTGTCCTGAGGCAGTAAATCCTTAATATCCATCTCTTCTCCTTTATCTCGTCACTTTGATCAATACTTCTGTTACAAACTCATCACTGTTTCGGATGGTCCAGTAATCCGTCACACAGCGCTCCACAGAATCCGCTTCACACTTGTAGCCATGATCCTGCGCCCACCTGAAAATCTTTTCGTAAGTCCTGTTAATGGTTTCATAAGGTCCGATATGATAGCAGGATGCCACCATGTGCCCGCCCAGAGTCATCGTCGGGTTATCCCCGCAGTCTGTAATAATTTCCTGCAAAATGCGAACCTTGGTCGCTTCCCCTTCCATTTTCAGCTTATAATCGGGAAAATACAGAATCACCGGTCCTTTAATGGCCTTTTCGATACTTTCCAGATAGTTGGTCCATTCAATATTGATGACCGCCTCCATATAGTTATAAGTAAAATCCTGCTCCAGAAAACAGGTGGTAAGGGCATCCATGTACTTTACGGAAACTTCCGTTACATCATTTTCAATGACACTTTCCGCCTCCAGAACAAGCTCATACCAGTCTTTTACAGAAAGATAGGAAATCTGAATTTCTTCTTTGAGTTCCCGCAGCTCTTCAATCTTCATCCGAAAGCCTTTTTCGTGTGCTGCATAAGTGGTGCCCTCCAGAAACTCCCGCATCTCCTCCAGCTTAAAACCCATTTGTTTAAAGTACTTTACAACAGGCACCGATAAAAGGGTTTCTCTGCTGTAATAGCGATAATTATTCTCTTCTGAAATTTTGTCAGGGCAAATGATTCCGATCTTGTCGTAAAATCTCAGTGCTTTCTTAGAAATATTACATATCTTGCTGACTTCTCCGATGGAATACAGCTCCTGCTCTTTCATGGAAATTTCCTCCCGGCTATCTCTGCCTGTCTGCTAATTTTGCTTCTGCCTCTTCCAAACTTTTGTATCCGTAAAATCCTGCTGTGGTGCGGTGGATGGTAAACGCAATGTTTTCCGTCCCTGTGCAGGACTGCTGTACATCCTTCAGGTAGTTTTCCAGGGTCTGTTCTGAATAAGTCTTCAGTTCCCCAATGGTGTAAATATGAAAAGAAACGTCTCCGCCGCCATTTCCTGTCAGCGGCCGGCCCTTGCTTCCAAACACCGGGTATACCCGTTCAAACTCCTGCTGATATCTGATGAGAATATTGGCAATCCGATCCACCAGTTCCTCTTTCCTGGGGCTGACAGAAGGCAGGAATGCTTTCAGATTCCGGTCAAAATAGTCCGGCTCTGTAAACTCCATCATATACGCATATTTTTCTGTCAGAAGGTTCCGCCCTTCCGCCTGTGCCTGCTGCAGATCCTGCAGATAGCTTTCCAGTGTTTCCCCGCTCAGTGCACTGTGCTGGCTGTAGCGCATTACATAAAAAGTCCATTCGTCATCCTGACAGCCTGCACGGCCGCCTGCATTGTGCACTTTGTCGAACATCTGCCATTCCATTTCAATGATCCGGTTGACCAGTTCATCTTTTTGGCTGCCTCTGCGCTTTATATCTTCTCTCATGTTTTCCTCCTAATCGCAATCTGCCATAATATGAAGATTTCGCAGGCGGGAGTCCTGTATGCTCCGCATCAGTTCCTCGCCGTGGCTCTGAAGGAAACTGTCTGTGGTCCGGGTAAGTCCTCTCCTGTTCAGCTCCCTTCCCGTCTCAATACAGATATTTTCCATGAGCCATTCTTTCTTCGCCCTGTTTTCAGGCGTGTCGCTGAGAAGCACCAGCTCCCGCAGATCTCTGCACACTTCCTGCAAAACAGTCAGGTTTTCTGTCCCGCGAAATGCCCATTTATAAAAAGGCATGTAAGTCTCATTCAGCAGATACACAGCTGAAAGCGCCGCTTTGATAAATTCGCCGCAGGCAAAGTATGCGCTGCCGCTGTCTCCCCGCTTCATGCTCCGGGGATAATTGTACTGCCCCGACTGCGCCATGACAGCTGTCCTTGCAGCCAGTTTCTTCTTCACCACATCAGGAGGGTAAAACTGTTTCAGCACGCCCCGAATCTGCGAAAACGTTCCCGGAAAGTCGCAAAACACCTGCCCGTTTGAAGCCGTGGCCAGAAACCTTTCGGGAATGCGAAACCATTCCATATTGTCTTTAGGCGCATGGGGAATCCCCAGGTATTTCCGGTAAAATCCCTCAATCGGCAAAGCGCCTACCCTTCCGCCTCCCTGCGGCGTCTGCATCCTTGTAAACCCTTTGTAGGTTTTAGGCAGGCTGTCATAAGCCTGCTGAATCCGGTCTCCTGCCTGCGGGTAAAGCGCTTCCGGCATCCAGATACAAAATCCCGGTCCAAAGTCATGATCCTGAGAAAATTCATCATCAAATCCCAGACATTCAGATCCCTCTCCTACAAGCCCCGCTGCCAGCTGCTCCTTATACTGAGGCAGCTGATCCAGAAGAGCCCGTCCATATTCTTCAAAATATGCTCTGGATAATTCCATTCCTTTCATCATCTATGCTCCTTCTTCTGCATCAGATCAGCGCCCTGCATGCCGGCGGACTTTCTCCAGGTTTTCCGCCACCATATGATAATAAGGCGTTTTTCCAAAATCACGCTCCATCAGCTGCAGCGCTTTCTCATAATACCGCTCCGCTGCCGCAAGATCTCCTGTGAGAAAATAAGCCTGTCCCAATCCTGCACATGCAGCCCCGTAATGCACATCAGTTCCGCCTGTGTCCTCTTCAAAGATACGGATAGAAGCCAGAAAACTCTCCTTGGCCATCTCCATCTTGTTCTGCCGAACCTGCAGTTCCCCTAAGTTTACATAAGTTGTTGCCAGCTCCCCTTTGCACTGCGGCAGTCCCTTAATAATATGAAAGGCAATGTCCAGCGCCTGCTCAGCCAGAGCAAATTCTCCGGTTTCCCGATAAATGGCGCTGATGTTATTGCACAGCGCAGCCATACGGTAATCTCCGCCAAGTCCGCAGTCCACCAGAATATGCCTTGCCTGAAGAAACCGCTCCAGCGCCTGCTGCGGCTCCTTTGCATTAATATGTACATCTCCTGTATTAATCAGCGCCGTAGCGTAATGCTCTGTCGCTGCAAGCCCCATCTTTTCCAAAAGGGACAGAACTCTGGCATACAAGGCTTTGGCACGATCCAGCTCTCCTACTGCTCTGCACAGACCACCCAGCTCGTTGCAGACAGCCACAATACCGGAGGTATCCTGCTTTTCCTCCGCTTCTCTGAGCCAGCTTTCCAGGTACCGCATCGTTTCAGTCCTGTTCTTTTTCTGAAACATAATATCCAGCCCCCGGTAAAATTCCTGCAAATTGATTCTATCGTCCATAAGGCTCTCCTTTCCCCTTGAAAGTATCATTTAGTATATCCCGTTTCGCCTCTGTAAGTCAATAGGATGGCAGAAAGAAAGCCCTGCTCGCCGCATTTCTC
>CAUWJW010000163.1:0-6222 GCA_963558985.1 uncultured Clostridia bacterium
TGTAGGTCTTGGATACAACTCCTGTTACGGTTGCTTTTGCAATGCTTGCTGCCTTAATCTCAAAGGTTGTTTCTAAAGTTCCTACCATAGAACCTTCTGCTTTTGCTACAATCTGAACAGTTGCAGTACCTATCTGTACATTGTTTGAAATGAACACGTTATATTCGCTTGAAGCTACTACAGTACCATCTGCTTTTTTGATTTCAATTGTTGGTACAATAGCAGTTCCGGTATAAGTCTGCTCCGGTATTACAGTAACCTTTGCTTTATTCAGCAGAAGTCCTTCTGCTTTTTCATAAGCAGCTTTGATTACCTGTGTTGCTGTCTGTGCAGTAATTCCTGCGCTTGCCTGAATAACTTCTGTTTTATCAACAATTTTCTGTGCAGCAGAACTTAATTTGGTGTATGCATCATAAGTATCTACCACATACTGCGCATTTGTTTTATCAATCACGCCATTATACAGGACAATTGCTTTAGCTCTATCAATAACGGCATTAGCTTCTTTTTGGGCTGCATCGTTAATCTGCGTATCTAACTTGGTTTTTCCATTATTGTAATTTGTTTTTAATGTAGCATCTGCAAAGGCCTTATTAACATCGTTATTAAAGTACTTTTCTACTAAACGTGTTACTTCATTGATTGCATCAATCTGTGTCTGTGTTAATGCCAAATCAGTCAGACCGATTTTTTTCGCTTCTGCTGCTACCAGTGCTTGTGTTGCTTTAGTAACAGCTTCTTCTGCTTCTGTAAGGCGGCTGTCATTTGTAACATTTGCTTTCTGCATCAATGGCAGTGCCTTATAGGTTTCTCTTGCAGCCTTAATCGGTGCCAGCGCAGCATCAATAACTGCTTCTGTCTCGTTCCCTTTCAGGATGGTCAGACCGGCAATCGTGTTAACCAGTTCAGGAACCTTAGCAGCAGCTTCCAGCTCGTTTACTTTTGCTAATGCTTTCGCATAATGAGCTGTTGCAGCATCATCTTCTTCTACTATTTCTTTTACTTTTTTGATTGCGGTTGTATATGCAGTTTCCGCTGCACGTACGGCCGGCTGATACTGAGAAAGTGTCTTTTCTGTAATCAGAGCCGCTTCCGGAAGATTTTTCATCTGTTTTAGGATTGCAGCAGCTAATTCGGAATTTGATAAGCCCTCTTTATATGTCTTGATATTTTCTTTTGTAGTTGTAAGATATTCAGCCTCTGTAGCTTTATTTGCATCAAAGTCTTTCTTGACCCATGCACTCGCTGCGTTATAAGCAGCCTCGGCTTTTGCAACTGCTTCTTCTGCTGCTTTCAATGTGCTACTGCTGTTAACTGTCATTGCTGAAGTCGGATACTCTTTAGCTAATGCTTCAACCTTCTTTGTATCTTCTGCTTTTAATGCAGTAATCTGCTTAAGAGCTGCAATAATTCTTGCTTTTTCTTTTACTAGTTTCTGGTTATCATTAGCTACTCCATTAGGAATTCCAGTCGGCTGAATTTCTTCTCCACCGCTACCTTTCAGCGCATTATATGCTTCCATTGCTGCGGTTACACTAGCTTCATGGTCTCTGGTCACGTCTGCCTGAACAGCAGGAAGTGCATTTGCAAAATTATTTGCACGATCAATTTTTTCTGCATCTGTCAGCGCCGCAATCAAATCAGTAAGCTGTGTTTTTGCATCATTCAACCAAGTGTTTGCTGTTGTTTTTGGTATTGCTACAACAACTTCTGCATTGACAACCCCTTTTGGTCCTGATGCTAAAGCAGTATATGCAGCATCTGCTGCAAGAATTGCAGCTTCATCTGTTAGTCTGACATCTGCCTTTTTCGGCAGTTTTTTAATCATGTCAATAACCGGCTGTGCAGCTTCTTTATTTGCAGCTGCCTCTTCGGTATCGTTCTTGAATGTGCTGATATCATTTTCTTGCGCTGTTAAATACCCATATTCTGTGCTTAACTGTCCTTGTTGCTTTGTAGTCAGTTTCTCATAAGCAATTCTTGCCTCATTACATTTCTTTTCTAATTCAGCAAGATTTTCAGCAGTTGTATCTGTCTTTGGATTCAGTCCGTCAAGCAATGCCTTAACAGCTGCTACAGCTGCAGTACTTTCTGCGTTTGCATTTACAACTGCATTATATTTGCTGATGTTTTTAATCATCTTTTTCTTGGAAGCTATTACCTCAGCTGTTCCACTAAGTGCCTCTATTTTTTCTTTTGCAGTGTCAAACGTGGCATCAGTTCCTTCTGCAATCGCAGCCAAATCAATTTTATCCACGGCTTCAACAGCCTCTTTTAAGTCTGCTGCACTTGCCAAATCATATACCTTTTGCAGTGCATCGCTTAATTTGTATGTAGCCTCATCGGCCTTGGCACGAATAACCTTCATGGATTGATCTGAATTGCCACCAGGCTCATCCGCTGTGTCGCTTGCACCAAATTCTTTTTCTCCACTAGTAACTTCAGTTACAGCTGTAACCTTAGCTTTCGCAATGGTTACAACCCCATCTGCAGTAGCCGTATCTACACCTTTTTCTGCAAAATCCTTTGTTTCCAGTGTGGCAGGAATTGCTGCAACAGCATCCTCTGCTGCTTTCAAAATGGAAGCATAACTGGCGTACGCTTCTTCTGCGTTAACCAGCATCTTATAATTCCATACTCCATCTGCTACGTTACCGTATTCTGCTTTATACGCAGCTCTGGCCTTTTCAATTTTTTCTTTACTTGCAGCCGTGTTATCTACTGTGCTAAGAGCTTTAATTTGCGCTATAATAGCTGCATCTGTTTCTGTTACAGCTTTTTGTTCTGCATAGGTTTTCGCCTGTTTGTCAATGCTTGCCGCAGAGACAGTTGCAGGCACCATCGTTGCCACCATGACCAGAGAAGTCACAGCAGCAATTAATTTTTTCTTCATAAATCATTCCTCCTGTATTCGTTGGTTTTACTGGGTTTGAGAAGGTTTATGCCCCTGCAAATCACAGGTAATTCATAATTCTGCTAAATATTGAAGAAAAAAGTGTGTGTTTTCAACGGGTTTCGGATTTGGAGATAACTGGCAGAACGCCTTAGAAAACAGCTTCAGGTGCAAAGATTTACAGAAAACCGATGCCCAATCGAAAATAGGGATAACATGATTAAGCAGAAACAAGAATTAACGATTAAGATGAACGATATCGTTAATCTTTGATAAAAACAGTTAATCTTTAAGTAAAAATCGTTAATTCTTGTTTTTTTAAGAAAAAAGTATATACTAAAAATAACAGTTATAAAGGAGGAAGTATTTATGCAGGCTGCTGAACTTAAAAAGCTTGTTTTAGACATCAAGACTTTAAAATCGGAAAGCCAAACCATCGAATTAAAATCCGCGGCAAAAGGCTGTCCGACTCGATTATTTGATACATTGTCTTCTTTTTCCAATCAGGATGAAGGCGGCATCCTCATTTTTGGTATTGATGAGAACGATTATTATGCGGTTAAAGGAGTTTATGATGCACAGGATTTACAAAACAAAGTAACGGAGCAGTGCAAACAGATGGAACCTGCTGTCCGTGCACTGTTTACCCTGTGTGAAATTGAAGGAAACACCGTTGTATCAGCAGAAATTCCGGCAGTTGATATTTCCCAGCGCCCTGTTTTTTATAAAGGAGTGGGCCGCATAAAGGGCTCCTATGTTCGGGTGGGGGAATCTGACGAGCCCATGAGCGAATACGAAATCTACAGCTATGAGGCATTTCGGAAGCGAATACGTAATGATCTGCGTACAATAGAAAACGGTAAACTAACTATCACCAATGAAGAGCGAATGGAAGAGTACCTTGCAGCTGTAAAGCGTGAACGCAGAAATCTTGCCGATCATGTTTCGGAGGAGGAAATCTTAGAGCTGATGGGAGTCACAAGTGACGGCGCTCCCACACTTGCAGGACTTATGACTTTTTCAAAATATCCGCAAACCTATTTCCCGCAGTTTTGCATTACTGCGGTGGCACTTCCGGGAACAGAACAAGGAACTGCCGGTGCAGACGGTGCGCGTTTTTTGGATAACCGACGGATTACCGGGGCGATTCCGGATATGTTGGAGGAGGCAGTTGAGTTTGTCCGAAAAAACAGCCGTACAAAGACCATTATTGATGATAACGGACACCGTGCGGATAAGCCCGAATATCCAATCAGGGCTGTTCGTGAGGCGATTCTTAATGCACTGGTACATCGGGATTACAGCACGCATACGGAAAACATTCCCATCCGTATTGAAATGTATCGAGATCGTATGGAGGTAATCAACAGCGGCGGTTTATACGGGAAAACCTCTATTGATGCACTCGGAAAGGTGCGTCCGGAAACAAGGAATGCAGTCCTTGCAAATATACTGGAACTTTTAAAAGTAACGGAAAACCGATATTCCGGAATTCCTACAATGCGGAGCGAATTTGCAAATGCAGGGCTTCCGGCACCGCTGTTTTCTGCCATTCACGGGGAATTCAGGGTAGTTATGAAAAATGGGCTGTTCGGGGAAGCAATGTCTCTGACGGATTCCCTTGTGGAATTTTGCTGCATACCACGAACCAGAAATGAAATTGTAGCGTTTGTCGGAAAGTCGAAAAACCATGTCATGGCACAGATTCTTTCTCCGCTTGTAGACAGCGGTCAAATCCGGATGACGATACCGGATAAACCAAAAAGTCCGAAACAGAAATTTGTGAAAGCATGAAAAGACAGAGTTAATGACTTCAGTTAAAGATTAACGATTTTTATAGCAAATCAACTATTCTTATCAAGAATTAACGATATCGTTCATTCTGATCGTTAATCCTTGATTTTGAAAAATAAGGTCAGAGATTTTCGTGGAATTCTACGAAGCTTGAATTTAAGCACCGAACCAACAAAGAAATTACAGGGCTTTCCTATATGACCGTGCTCGTTATCCAGGCATTAAAAACACCGGGAAAAGCAAATATCCCCTCCGAAACCATTCAGGCGCTTAGTTTGCGGTTGAGTGAGGAAGATAAGGCAGTCATGCTAAGAGAAGCATCAGAATCCACGGACTGGGTTTACAATGCAATACGGCAAATTGCAAGGGATACTGTTTTGAAACACAAGAACAGTCAACCAGCAGGAAATCCGCAGAACCATAACCAGCAAGGGAAGGAATAGGATTAGAAAATCTGAAAAGCATTGCCTATATGATAATATTCTGATAAAATTAGGATAGAATAAATAGCATGAAAGGAGTGCTTGACCATGATACAAATTCGCCCTGTTTCTGACCTTAGAAATAAATTTCCAGAGATTGAAACCATTGTCAACAGCGGAAATCCTGTATATCTTACAAAAAATGGATATGGCGCAATGGTCGTACTAAGTCTGGAAGAATATGCCAGTCTGACAGATAACATTGAAATGAAACTTGATGAGGCTGACAGACAGGCGGCAGCAACAGATGAAAGACTTTCCCATGAAACAGTTTTCAGTCATGCAAGGAGTGTGGTACATGGAAAATAAATCCTATCAGCTTAGGTATTTACCACTTTTTGAACAGGATTTAATCAGTACAGCAAATTACATTACCAATGTTTTGAAAAATGAGAACGCAGCTTTACGTCTGATTGATGATGTGGAAACTGCTATTTTGGAAAGATTAAACAATCCTGTTGCCTTTGAACCGTATCGCTCTGCAAAAAAGCGTGACTATCCCTACTATCGAATTTATGTAAGAAACTATGTGATTTATTATGTAGTCATTGATGATGTGATGGAAGTGCGCCGCCTGATGTACGGTGCCAGAGATACGGACAGACATTTATAACTGAATAGAATAATCAAGAGCAGTAAATCTATAAGGTTTGCTGCTTTTTTCGTGGAAAGAAGGATTTTATTTGCCACATTTTCAAAAGCGTGGAAACCGTATCAGAGCCAGCGATAAGTCGTTGGTCTTTCGTTTCTCGGCTGGTTCGCTGCTCTTGCGATTCTTTGCGGTAGTCTTGCGGCTGAACCTAAAGACTATCGCAGCAGTGGTATGAATCGAAAACCACACAGGAGAGTGGATTCTTCAAGGACTTGCCAGCTACTAGCAAATATATGTGCTTCTCGCATGGTCTTGTGGACCGGCATCTCTCGATAATCGGGAAAATATGCCGGAAATTCCCTTGCGATGCGATATTCATCACCAAACATCAAAAGCCCTGCATCGGCAAGATCATTCCATGGGTGAGCCGGTTTGAATGTACGATACCCGTTTCTTTCAGG